>JASFHU010000724.1:0-3343 GCA_050123055.1 Anaerolineae bacterium | reverse complement strand
CAAGGCCTCCTGGCCAGCCCCCAGGCGCTGGGCCCGGAAATAGGCGAGGGCAGCCGGCACAAAGCGTCGCTGCAAGAGCAGGATCTCGCCAGCCCGGAGCCAGGGGAGGGGAGATTCTGGCTCGAGCTCGGCGGCCAGTTGATAGGCGTCCACCGCGGCGCCATATTCGCGGGCGGCGCGGTGGGCTTCAGCCTGGCGCATGGCGGCCGCATAATCCTTGGGGTAGGGCGTCAGTCCCAGCACTAGGATCGCTGTTGCCAGCAGAGCCAGTGTGAGTCCGGCTCGCCGAGAGATCATACCGTTCCCCGTTGTTGGACCATGCTGCCTGCCAGGCTCTCTTTCCCGAATGATAAAAAAGTCATCATGCTCACGGCACACCACTAGGGACAAAAACACCCGGTAGAGACGCCCCGCCGGGGCGTCTCTACTAGATAGAGTCCATCGGATTGTAGCACAGATCGGACCGGGGTGCAACGGGCGGTCGTTTGTCCCAGAGGGTTCAGATCGTCGTTATAGAACATTTGCGCGAATAGCCAGGACGCGGTATAATAGGACTGGAGTGTGAGCACAAGATGGCGAAAAGAACGAGGCGAAAAAGGGGCGGCGGGGGATTGAATCTGGCTGGCTCCCTGCGCCCTGAGATCATTGGCATTCTGCTGCTGCTGGTGGCACTGCTGACGCTCTTGAGCCTGATACCCGTGGAACGGGGGGTGCTGATGCAGCAGTGGATCGATCTGCTGCGTCTGGGCGTTGGCTGGGGCGTCTGGCTGATGCCGGTTGGTTTTGCGGGCGTTGGACTGTGGCTGATCTTTCTCGGCCTGGGCCGGGAACTGAATCTCGAGCCGGAAAAGCCCTGGGGAGCCCTCTTTCTGTTTGTGTTGGGTCTGGCTCTGCTGCACCTGGTGGCCGGCGGAGAGGAATCCCTGGCGCTGGCCGCCGAGGGCAGTGGTGGCGGCTATCTCGGCTACGGCCTGAGCTACCTGTTGGTATCGGCGCTGGGCACACCCGCTACCGTGCTGGTGCTGGTCACCCTGGCGGCCATCAGCCTGATGATGTTGCTGGGTACCTCGTTGGGCGACATGTGGACCGCGCTGAACAATGCCTTCCGTTCGTTGCCCAGCCGGGAACAACTGCCAGGCCGCAGGATCAGGGAGCAGGTGAAGGCAAGGGTATCGCCCCCACCAGAGCAACTGCCTGCCCCGGCGTCTGCACCCCAGGTAGAGCTCTCGCAAGTGCAGGCTCGCCCCCAGGGCAGTGTCTTTCCTCGCATCATCGGTGGGGAGCAAACCTGGCACCTGCCCCCCATGGACGACATTCTGGACGGTGCGTCGGAGCAGGAGTTGAGCCAGAGCGAGATCCGAGATCGGGTGCGCATTATCGAAGAGACCCTGGCCAGTTTCGGCGTGCCGGCCAAGGTGCTGGAGGTGAATCAGGGACCTACGGTTACCCAGTTCGGCATCGAGCCCGGGTATATCGAGCGGCGGGACAGCAACGGGCGCATGAAACGGTCCAAGATCAAGGTCAGCAAGATCGCCAATCTGGCCAATGACCTGGCCCTGGCCCTGGCGGCATCGCCCATCCGCATTGAAGCCCCCGTGCCGGGTCGCTCCGTCGTCGGCATCGAGGTGCCCAATTCCGAGATCGCGTTGGTGGCGCTGCGCACCGTCCTGGAGAGCGACTCTTTCCGGCGGATCAAGGGGGCCCTGCCCATCGCCCTGGGCCAGGACGTGGCGGGCAATCCCATCGCCACCGACCTGGCGATCATGCCTCACCTGCTCATCGCCGGGGCCACCGGTTCGGGCAAGAGCGTGTGTGTGAACTCGATCATCGCTTCACTGCTGTGCACCCGGACCCCCTCCGAGGTCCAGTTTATCATGATCGACCCCAAAATGGTCGAGCTGACCACCTACAACGGCATCCCCCACCTGCGCGCGCCGGTGGTCATCGAGTTGGAGCGGGTGGTGGGCGTGCTCAACTGGGCCACACGAGAGATGGACGAGCGCTACAAGATGTTCAACCGGGCGCGGGCGCGCAATATCGAGGTCTATAACCAGGCGCTGCTGGCCAAGGGGGAGAAGCCGCTGCCCTACGTCGTCGTCGTCATCGACGAGTTGGCCGACCTGATGATGGTCGCCCCTGACGAGGTGGAGCGATCTATCTGCCGGATCGCCCAGATGGCACGGGCGACGGGCATCCACCTGGTGATCGCTACCCAGCGGCCCAGTGTGGACGTGGTGACGGGACTGATCAAGGCCAACTTTCCCGCCCGCATCAGCTTTGCTGTGACCAGCCAGGTGGACTCGCGAGTGATCATCGATGGCCCTGGCGCCGACAAGCTGTTGGGACGGGGTGATATGCTGTTTATGACGCCCGATTCCAGCAAGCTGCAACGGCTCCAGGGCTGCTACGTCTCCGATGGGGAGCTGGCAGCCTTGGTGCGTTATTGGAAGGGAGTACGCACGGCCCAGGATACTGTCGTGCCCGAAGCGGTGGTCCAACAGCAGATGTGGCAAGAGATCGAAGCCGCTGAGGCCCAGGTGGCGCAGCAGGACGAGCTGCTGCCCAAGGCGATTGCCCTTGTCCAGGAGCACGAGCGGGCATCGATCTCGATGCTGCAGCGACGGTTGCGCATTGGCTACTCCCGGGCAGCGCGCCTCATCGACACCATGGAACAGCAAGGCATCATCGGACCGGACCCCGGAGGCAGTCGCACCCGCGAGGTCCTGGTGACCAGCCCGTCATTGGACCCTGGCCTGGAGGAAGCGGACAAGCTTCCTCCCTTATAGCTAGCCTTAGTTCCACCAGGCTGGTCAGGGTTTGCCTATACCCCCAAAATCGAGTATAATAACGCCGGTTGATCGATGCCGAGTCTTTTGGCTGAGGAGACAGGGGGGTGATCTATCGACCAAAGGTAGTTGCACTGTCCGTACGTTTCTTTTACTGGACCCACAACAAATTGAACCAAAGGAGGGGAATAATGAAAAAGTGGGTATTTGCTACCCTGGTGGCACTGATGGCGCTGTCCCTGGTAGTGGTTGGCTGCGCCGGGACAGGTGGTGAGGGCATGAAGGTCGGCATGGTGTCGGACGTGGGGGGGATCGACGACGCCAGCTTCAACGAGAACACGTGGGCCGGCTTGGAGCGAGCACAGGAAGAGTTGGGTGTCCAAGCCCAGTTCATCGAGAGCCAGGCCCAGGCCGATTATGAGAAGAACATCACCGAATTCGCCGAGCAGGACTACGACCTGATCTTCACCGTGGGCTTTTTGCTGGGCGACGCGACCGGCAAGATGGCCGGGGTGTATCCCGACACCAATATGGCCATCATCGACTTTGCCTACGAT
>JASFHU010000723.1:0-3345 GCA_050123055.1 Anaerolineae bacterium | reverse complement strand
GCTCTGATAGTTCTGAGCCAATGTGCGAACGACTGAAATGGTCTCCATGAGCACCTCGCTGGTCACCTGGGGTGAGATCACCAGAAAACGTAACACGGTCCGGCCGTCCAGCCTGGTCATGGCGATGGTGCGCTGTCCCCCGGCCAGGATGCTGTCGTAGACATGCTTTTGCAGGTGGTTTAGCTCGTCTTCGGCCAAGCCCGCCGGCGTGATGCGGAAACAGAGGATGCCTGTGTCGGGCTGGTGGCAGAGCTCCAGGTCGGGCTGGCTCTCGATATAGCCGGCTATGGTCCTGATGGCATCCAGCGGGGCGCGAATGTTCTGGCGAACCCGGTCCATGCCCTGGTGCCTCAGAGAGGTGACCAGATTCAGGGCGGCAAAGGGGCGCGTGGATGGCATAGACTTCAGGCCGGGATTGGGCTCGACCTCGCCTGCCCGGTTAAAGTAGTCGGCATACAACGCCATCCGGCCAAAGTCCTCGCGGCGCCGGTTAAAGAGTATCGAGCTGGGAATGGGAACCCGGAACTGCTTGTGGGGGTCCCAGGAAACCGAGTCAGCCAGCTCCATGCCGGCGAACAGCGGTTTCCACTCCGGAAGCAGGCTGTAGATCAACCCATAGGCGCCGTCCACGTGCAGCCAGGCGCCTGCCTTCTCGCACATCTCGACCAGGGGCAGGATGGGATCGACAGAACCGGTGGAGGTCGTGCCGGCGGTGGAGACAACACAGAACACGTCCCTGGTAGCGCGCAGATGGTCCAGGGTTTCCTGCAGGTGACCGAGGTCCAGGCGGCGATTTTGGTCTACCTCTACGGTGACGAGGCACTGCTCGCCGAGCCCCATGGTGCGCACAGAGTGCCGGAGGGAAAAGTGGGCGTCTCGAGAGATGACGGCCACCAGGCGGTCAGGACTCTCAAAGCCCAGCAGTCCCTGCTGCGTGAAATCGAAGCCCTGTTCCTCGGCCTTTCGATGGAGCGCCTGGTAGAGGGCTTGTTGGTTGGCGTAGGTACCGGCCAGCATAAAGGTGGCCTCAGCGGTAGGTTCAAGTCCGAAGAGGCGACACAGGGCCTGGCAGCACAGCTCTTCCAGCGTCGCCGCACCAGGGGAGATCTGCCAATTGGTGACACCCTGGTTGTAGGTCAGGGCGAGCCGCGCGCCCAACTCTGACCCTTCTTCCAGGAATGCGTTGTACATGGAGTGAAATTCGGGCCGGTCATAGCGCATCAGATGCGGAACCAGGCGGTCCTGCAGCAACCTGTCCAGGGTCTCCAAAGGGAGCCCTTCGTCCTGAAAGTCGACGAGGGGAGCCAGGTCTGCGGCTACCTGTTGGGGTGAGGCGCCCGAGTGGATGGGGTTTTGGGTCACAGTCCACCCTCCAATTGCCCTGCGCTTGTAGAGACGCCCCGCCAGGGCGTCTCTACCGGGCGTTTTCGTCTGGGGTGGTGGGCCACGAACATGTTGACTACCTTCCTTGCAGGAGTCTGCCGGGATGCTAGAGCGAGGCGCGCACCGAAAGGTCGAGCTTGCGGGGCAGATAACGCCCCCTGCCCTTTTCGGCCAGACAATCCTGGCCATCGATGATCAGCTCTCCCCGGGAATAGACCTGAAGGATCTTGCCTGTTACCTCGATGTCCTGGTAGGCACAATAGTCGGCCGCCATGTGAAGCGTCTCCTGATTCATGATCCATCTGGCGTTGGGATCAAACAGTACAATGTCGGCATCGGCACCGGGGAACAGGTTCCCCTTCCGGGGATACAGACCAAAGAGCAGGGCCGGCGTGGCGGCGACCAACTCGACGAATCGGGGCAGGGAGATGCGCCCTTTGACCACCCCTTCCGAGTAGACCAGGTTTAGGCGGGTCTCGATGCCCGGAATGCCATTGGCAACCAGGTCGAAGCGGTCGACGCCGCAGAGCTTGGCCTCCCACGGGTAGGTGGCATCGTCGGAGGTGACCATCGAAACGCGGCCATCGCGCAGAGCTGCCCACAACCGGTCCTGGTTGGCCTGGTCCCGGATCGGAGGTGAGCAGATCCACTTGAGCCCGTCCTCCCGCTCCAGCATCTCGTCGGTAAAGACCAGGTAGTGGGTGCAGGTCTCGGCCAGGATATCCACACCCTCGGCTCGCGCGGAGGCCAGGATCTCGGCCCCGTCGGCGGAGGACATGTGGACGATGAACACCCGGCAACCGGTCCGCCGGGCAATGTTGACGCAGTCGCGAATGGCCTTGTTCTCCGATTCCGGCGGCTTGCTCTGCGTGTGGTAGCGATAATCCGTTAGACCGGCGTCGACCAACCTGGAGATGCCGCTGGTGACCATTTCGTCGTCTTCGGCGTGGGTCAGCAGCATGCCGCCGGCTTGCTGGAGGCGCTCTGCAATGCGGGTCAGATCCTGCTCACCTACATAGAGGCCATCCTGGCGGTAGGTCATGTAGCACTTGATGGATGGCGCGCCCTGGGCGACCACCTGGAGGATTTGGTCCAGGGTTTCGGGCGTCGGATCGGTGATGCAGGGGTGCACGCCCCAGTCCACGAGGGGAAGGTTGCCCGCTTCCTGTCTCTTGTATTCCAAGGTGTCGATGAGAGGTTTGCCGTGCAGTTGGTTGGAAAAGTCGACGACAGTGGTCACCCCGCCGTAGGCGGCGGCCCGGGTGCCGGTGAAGTAGTCGTGCACGCTGACCGTGTTCATGAATACGTCATTGTAGTGGACGTGGGTATCTACGGCTCCAGGTAGCACCAGGAGGCCGCCAGCGTCGAGGGTGACATCGGCCTTGACGCCCGAGAGATTGCCAACGGCAGCAATGCGCTCATCCCGAACCAGAATGTCCTGCTGCGAGACCGCCTGTCCTAGAACAACGGTGCCGCCGCGAATGAGGGTCGTCTTGGCTTCGGTGGCCATGCTCTCCTTCCTTGTAGCCATATCGATGGTCAATCCAGTGCCCGGTGCGGATGGTGTGAGAATCTCTCACACGACCGCGCCTGAGGTTCACGGCTGGGCCAGCGCCAGAGCCGCATGCAGCAGCACGTTTGCACCGTTCACACAGTCCTGCCACTCGGTGTACTCCCTGGGCGAGTGGCTACGCCCGGCCACGGATGGGACAAAGACCATGCCCGTGGGGCAGACGGGTGCCAGGCACTGGGCGTCGTGGCCCGCGCCCGAGGCGAGGAGGGTGTGACTCAAGCCCAGCCTCTCGCAGGCGCCGGCAAATGCCTCCTGAACCCCTTCATGCATGCGGGCAGGGGCCGTACGGTCCAGGTGCAGGAACTCCAGGTCCAGCCCAAAGCGACGCGCGGCGCCCAAAGCCTCCTGTCGTAGCGCGGCCTCTATCGCGTCCAGTTTGTCATCTTGGT
>JASFHU010000722.1:0-3346 GCA_050123055.1 Anaerolineae bacterium | reverse complement strand
GGTGCTGGTGTTGCGGCGGTACGTGGCGCACAAACGCGATGGGCGCCGTGCCGCGCACCTGCTACTGTGGGGTATCGGCATGGTGTTCTATGCGATTGGTGGTTACTGCGAGGCCTACTATGGGGCCTTTGGCTGGAACTCGCTGGTGTTCCGGCTGTGGTACCTGTGCGGGGCGATCCTGGTGGCTGCCTGGCTGGGCCAGGGCACGGTTTACCTGCTGGCGAATCGCAAGTGGGCCAACGCGCTGATGGTCGTGCTGGGTCTGGCTTCGCTGTACGCCGCGGTCCGCGTGTTCACGGCGACGCTTGACCCCGGCCTGATGACAGAGAGCGTGCACACCGGTAGCGAACTGAGCGGGCACGCTATCGTCACCGATGGCGTTCGCGGACTGACGCCGTTCTTTAACCTGTACGGTACGGTGACGCTGGTGGGTGGCGCGCTCTATTCGTCCTGGATCTTTTGGCGGAAGCGGATCCTGTTGCACCGCACGATCGGCAACATTCTGATCGCCGTTGGCGCCATGCTGCCCGCATTCGGAGGGACGTTCAGCCGCTTTGGGTTGCCCAACGCTCTCTATCTGGGGGAGTTGCTGGGCACAATCCTGATGTTTGCAGGGTTCATCCGGGCTACTACGCCTATGGGAAGCGAGAAGTCAGAGCCGGAGGAGCCTGCAGGGGCTTCTGAGCCAGAGGCCTGACTTCTGACCGCGCAGGGTGTCCACGCCACCCGAATAGATAGGACCGGCAGTCGTCCAACGACTGCCGGTCCTGCTTGTGCGCTCCTTTCCGGTATCTGCCAAACACTTATGCTGTGCTGCTCGCGATCTCTCCAAGGCGGTCTACGAGTGCCTTCCATTCCTCCATATCGTGCAGGCTGGCGAGGTGTTCGGAGGTGAGCAGGCGTTCCAAGTCGTCGTATCCGCGATCCAGGGCCTCGTCGAGGTAAGCGATGGCAGTACTCCGCTGGCCCAGCAGGGCCGAGGCGCACGCCGCGTTCCCGTAGACCCAGACTGGAGCATCGCCACCGTGGAAGGCTTCCAGGTATCGCTCCAGGGCACGGTCATATTGTCCTTGCTGGAAGGCCACGTTGCCGTGTACGGCCAGGTTGATGGTCTCGTTCAGATAGGCGAGGCGAACAGGGTACTCGACGGTCTTGAGCAGTCCTGCCTTGCGGGCGGTGGCTGCCGAAGCGACGTTGCTGGTGTAGCAGTGCCAACCCACGTGGGAGATGCCCTGTGACGGAGCATAGGCAAGCAGCGCGGAGGCCATGGCCGTGGCGATGCCGCGCCTGCGGTGGGGCTCAAAGGTGGCGATGCCGATCTCACACCGCTCGGCAGTGTTGTACTCGGACAGGCACCAACCGGCAACCTCGTCACCGTGTAGCAGGCAGAATCCGAAACTCTTGTCAAGAAAGTCCTGGACCGACTGGCGTTCTGAACAGAGTTCTTCGATCAGGTCTTCCAGGTTTCTCAACTTCTCTCGTGATAGAAGATGCTCATCGACATAATGCAGGCTAAAGGTCTCGGGCAGCGACGTGCTTGTAGGGTGACCGCCGCGCCCCTCTGTCTGGACGGTGTAATACTCTCGCTCGGATCGGATTGGGTTGTGTACCCGCAGCAGGGTGTCAAGCGTCTGCTCCCAGGCGCCTGCGGGTTCGTAGTACAGGACGAAGTAATCGGCATCGGACCGTTTTCCATGGGCAGAGTCGATGCCCGCAAGGCGGTGGCGCAGGAAGTCGTTGAATGCCTGGTTGTCAGGGGACCCGGTAAGGTAGTGGCGCTGTTTGCTCGAGGTCAGGGCGACCCGGGGTCGCGTGGGATCGTCGACATAGATCTTTGACGGCACGCTGCCGTCAAGGATGGCCTGGACGGCAAGATTGTAGTCCATGGCCTGGAAGATGGGCCTGGCACGATCGTACTGCGATGGTTTGAGCAAATGCAACGCGATGCTCCTGGGACGGTTGGCGAAGTTGCTTACGGCTTGATCAAGTACACCGTGCCGCCCGAGTTCTCCAGCCACAGGGGCTCGAGTTCGGAGCGGAGGTAGGTGCGCTGAACCCAGTCATCGCTGTCGGCAGCAGGGTCGTTGACGATGGGGTTGCCCGCGCTGTCAAAGCCAACTACCACTGACAAGTGACCGGCGCTGCTATTGACGGCGGCGCCGTCGAGCTGCCCCTTGCCCCAGGAGAAGCTGATGGCTACCGGCACGCCCTGGGCTACCCAGTCCTCGATCTCATCCATGCTATTGAAGCGCCGCACGCTGCCTTGCAGCCCATACGTCGCGGCATAGGCCGTGTTGAAGGGCCAGTTGCCGGTGCCATCATAGACCCAGTCATAGATGCCGCTCACGGCAGCGCGCACGGCAGGCTCGCACGGGCCAGTGTAGTTCTGCCAGTAGGATACGATCATGGCGGTGGAGGTGGGGCTGCACCACACGTTTCCGCCATCGGGGTATACCATTTGTGAGCACTCGGGCACGGCCAAGAGCGTGTTCCAGTTATCAGGGTTGCCGGCCGAAAGCTCGCTGTTCTTGGTGGGCTCGGTGGAGTACGCTGCGGAGAGGTAGCGGACGCTGGGCGTTGTCATGCCATCCAGGCTGAACAGGCGCACCTTTAGCTGGTACGCGCCGGCAATAGCCTTGTCGTCGCTGATCTTGAGGGTGTCCACAGCCACACGCGCGTCATCGTCTCGCTGATCCCGCACGGAGTGACGCTGGATCGTATCCAGGCCGCTGGCCCAGATGCCCAGGTTGTACCACTTGGTCCATCGCCCGTCCAGATCGGCGCGGACCAATACCTCAATCCAGGTCCCTGTGGGTGTCTCTGCATTCCACGAGGCGATCAGCTCGTCGAAGGCGAAATCAGTAGGGATGGCAGGGCCGGTGGCTTCACCCACCCAGTATGTGCCGCCGGTGTAAAAGTTGCCGCCGAAATAGTCCCCAGCGGCGTAGGGATCGGTCTCGGTCACGGCTTTGGTTGAGTTGAGTACGAGCTCGCCACCGGCGCTCAGCCGGGCGCCGACCTTTCGCCAGTTGGCAAAGTCGCGCTCTGCTGCCAGCCACTCGTCAAAGCCGGTTTGGTAGACGGCCTTTTTCGCCAGGGCTGGTCCCTGCAGAAAACTGACGGCGCACAGCAGCGCCAGCACTAGGCTAGTCCATCGGAATGTAGCACGCATCGTTGCACGCATTGTGGCCTCCTGTGGGTTGATGAGGTTCGCGCACGGTTAGAGTGACGCGAAGTATGCCGGACGACTTGGACTGGTAATAGTATAGGCGCAAATCTGGAGCTTGTCAACTGGAGCAATGCGAGCCAGCAGGGCTGCAGCAAAGTCGGTTGGGATGTTAGAGGA
>JASFHU010000721.1:0-3347 GCA_050123055.1 Anaerolineae bacterium | reverse complement strand
ATGGGCTTCCGCCGCGAGGCCCTGGTCTACATCTGGGAGTAGTCGCCATGACCGTCGAAGCGATCCGGACGTTGGACGAAGGTCTCCTGACCGAGCCCCTCCCCGCCTTGATGTTGGGCGAAGGTCCCAAGGACCACCTCTGAGTGGTCTCCCGACCGAGCCCATCCCCGCCTCGGCCCGAATCCCGTCGGCGGAGACCACTCAGAGGTGGCCCTGGAGGCCTTCGGCGAACAGAATGTGAGGATCATGCCGACATGACCATCGAAGCCATCCTCCTGGGTACGGCCCAGGACGCCGGCCTCCCCCAGGCCGGCTGCACCTGCGCCCAGTGCCGTCTGGCGCGCAGCGATCCCGCCCATCGCCGCTGGGTGGCCTGCCTGGGACTGGTGGACCGCACCGCCCGGCGTAGCTGGCTGATCGACGCCACGCCCGACTTTCGGGAGCAGGCCGATACCCTTCACGAACTCGCCCCCGATTGCCCGCTGGCCGGCATCCTGCTGACCCACGCCCACACCGGGCACTATGCCGGGCTGATCCACCTGGGCCGCGAAGCCTGGAACACCCAGGGGCTGCCCGTCCACGCCTCGGAAAAGATGGCCCGTTTCCTGCGCGACAACGCCCCCTGGTCGCAGCTCGTCACCCTGGGCAACATCGAGTTGCGCCTGCTGACGCCCGAGCAACCGGTCTCCTTGAGCCCGGGCCTGTCCGTCATCCCTTTACAGGTCCCACACCGCGACGAGTTCAGCGATACGCTGGCCTTTGTCGCCCGCGGTGTCGTGCATGATACCGCGCAGGGGCCTGCGCGGCAGCTCTTTTACTGTCCTGACATCGACGCCTGGGACCGCTGGGATCGTGACCTGCAAAGCTTTCTGGGCGGCATCGACGTCGCCCTGCTGGACGGCACCTTCTATAGCGTCGGGGAGTTGCAGGGCCGAGACATCGCCGAAATCCCTCATCCCCTGGCCACCGACACCGCCGGCCGATTGGCCGGCGTCGATTGCGACGTGTACCTCATCCACCTCAATCACAGCAACCCCCTGCACCATCCCGGCCCCGAGCGGCAGTGGCTGGCCGCCAGGGGCATCGGCGTCGGCGATATCGGCGCCCGCTGGCGGTTGGGCTAGTGCTATGGCAAACGCGTTGTGGCAGGTTGTATTGCCTGGGAAAGACGGCTGAAGCCGTCACTACGAACTCGTCAGATCGTCCTTGACAGAGCATTAACCCGAACAGGAGATGGCCATGACAACCTTTGACCCCAACGACCACCCGACCCGGGTCGAGCGCTACCTGGCCCGTACCCTGGGCGAGCCGGTGCGCCTCGTCCGCGCCCAGGAGCTGGCCAAGAGCACCCGTGATGCCCCCTGGCGCCTCGACGTCGAAGTGGGAGGGCAGGCCCGCGCCTTCGTCCTGCGCCCCGAATCGCGGCGCATCGAGCACGAGTACCGGGTGCTGCGCGCCGTCGAAGCGCTGCCGCTGCCCGCGCCCCGGGCCTACGGCTGGGACCCGGCCGGCGAGGCGCTGGGCAGGCCCTGTTTCTTCTACGACTTTGTGGAGGGGGAGTCGCTGCTCAATCACATGCTGGCCGGCGAGCCCTGGGCCGACGAGCTCTACATCGACACCGCCTGCAAGCTGCAATCGGTCACCCGCGACCAGCTTGAGGATGCCGCTGATCTGTTCGGGACCGGCGAGCCCCTCGCCGCGGAGTCCGCCGCCGACGTCCTCGAAGACGCTTACGCCTACTTCCAGGATCGTCCTGATCCGCTGGCTAGCGCAGCCTATCGCCGGCTCAAGGACACCCAGCCCGCCCTGCCCGAGCCCCGCTTCAGCAACGGCGACCTGTGGCCCGACAATCTCATCGTTCGCGACGCCCGGTTGGCCGGCATCATCGACTGGGCGCTGGCCGGCTTCAGCGATCCCCTCTTTGAGTTCTTGCTGCCCTTCTTCCTCCGGCCCAATCTGCGCGGCCGGGGTATTGAGGAACGCTACTGCCGGCGCATGGGCCTGGATCCTGCCCTGCTGCCCTGGTACCACGGCCTCGAATTCTTAGACTCGTGGCGCTGGGTGCGGGTCACCGGCGAGCCCTACGAGCAACACACCGACCAAAGCCTCCAGGCCGATCTAGCCCGCTGGCTCGAAGCGGGGAAGTGAGGCTGGGGCGCGGCGGGTGCTCGAGTGTTGAAGCTGGACCAAGTCCCGGGTTGCGGACCGCAGACGACCGACGTCCAGCCATCCCCATCCGTCCTCTATTGTCCGTCGTCCATCGTCCGTCGTCCGTCGTCGCTCACCAAGTGGCTTGCCAAACTTCCCACCCTATGCTATACTATACCCGACCTCGAACCATGGTGGATGTAGCTCAAGGGTAGAGCACCGGTCTGTGGAACCGGCTGTTGCGGGTTCAAATCCCGTCATCCACCCCTGAACAATACCCTAACACAATTAGGGGATTGGCCCGGTAAGCGCCGGGCCTTTTTCTTTCAATCATTTGTAAGGGCTCTGGACATTGGTGGAATGATTTGGGAGGGCGAACGCAGATACACAACCTTGGATGAGGCTCTCCAAGCCTTGGAATCAGGTCTTGCAGAGTGGATGCAACGGAACCTGTAGTGGATGGCTTTGACAAAGCATATCGAGGAATCAAATCCGTCAGCCCACTAGCATTGGATTTTGGATGAGGATGAGGTAGATGACAAGAAAAGGAATCCCCGAAAACGTAAAGAGGCAGCTTGAGGAAACGGTTAACCGATTCAACAACGAAATCATGCAGGACCCGGATTATTTCTATCGCATCCGCTATCGAGGCGACTACGTGTGTCTGGGTAGGGAGACGTTCGGCACAATCTATCCAATCTGCCGCTTGAGATACACCGGGAAAGTAGATGATTGGGAGTTTGCAATCTACAAGTACAGCGGTGGGAGATACGATCCTGACGAATGGATGTTTCCAGGGGCTGGATACCTGGATGGTACGGTTGAAGGAGCACTCAACGCAGGGTTGGGAGCATATCCGTGACTCTCAAAGACCTGCCCCTGGGGCAGCGGGTAATGTGCGAGTCGTTAGGTAACAGTGTGTAGCAGCGGGATGGTTCACTTTAATCTTTTTCGAGGTAAGCATGAGCTGGAAGCGGCGATGGCCTGAAAGGATACCACGGCCCAAAGTCAGGCCCCTTTCCGACGAGGAGAAAGAGCAGATCCTGGGTGTGTTCAGCCAAGGTATCCAGGCCTCTCTGGTGTTGACCGCGCTAGGCATTCGTGTGCGGGCCCTTCGCGGCCGATTCTACTTTGAGCGAGTATGGCACTTTCCCGATGAACAATCAGAGGTGGAAGTGATAGGTAGAGCCACGCCTCTT
>JASFHU010000720.1:0-3347 GCA_050123055.1 Anaerolineae bacterium | reverse complement strand
GGCCACGGCAATCTCTACCTCGCTGCCGGACTGCGCGGCCGTCACCGTAACCGAGCCCCCGGCCGGCGTGTGGCGCATTGCATTGACCAACAGGTTGCGCAGCACTTGGGCCAGGCGATCGGGATCAGCCTGGACCGGGGGCAATCCGTCCGGGATATCAGCGGAAAGCGTCACCCTCTGCGCCTCGGCAGCCAATGCCAGGCCCTCTGTCGTGGCCTGGATCTCGGGTGCCACGTCGATAGGCGACAGGCTCAGGCGCAGTTGTCCCGCATCGGCCAGGGCCAACTCCCGCAGATCGTCCACCAGGCGGCTCAGCAGGCGCGTCTCGTCGTACAGCCTCGAGATCTCGGTCTTGTCCAGGGGATACACGTCGTCCAGTATGGCCTGTAAGTTGCCTTGCACCACACTGAGGGGGGTGCGCAGCTCATGGGCCACGTCGGCGACCATGTTCTGCCGCTGCCGTTCCGAACTCTCCAGGGCCTCTGTCATCTCGTTAAAGGCCTCGGCCACTTCGGCCATCTCTATGCTACCCTCGACGCGGACGCGCCGGCTAAAGTCCCGGTCTGCCACGGCGCGAGCTGCAGTTGCCAGCCGCCGCAGGGGCGCGGTGAGACTGCGGCTCAGCACCACGCCCAGAAGCACGCCCAGTGCGCCCGCCAGCAGTGCGCCCGCGATGAGCAACCAGCGCAGCCTCGTCACAAACGCCCGCTCCAGGGGGCCAAAGATGGCCGACTGCATCGGGCGAACGACCACCAGTTGGCCCACGACCGTATCCCCCACCAAGATCTCTTGGGCAGCAGCTTCTTCATCGCGCGAAAGCTCGCGGCCAGGCTGGCCACGCGGCCCATCAGAAACGACCTGTCCTTCGGCATCGGCCAGAATGAGAAAGAAGCGATTATCGCCCCAGGCGATGGTGCCAGGCCGTCTCCCTGGCATCTGCCCGGACATAGGTGCGGGCACGATCTTGACCTGTCTCAAGAACCCTTCCACACCCTGCCAACCACCATTTTCCACATAGTACTCGGCCAGGTGATCTTTCAAGTTCTGAAACTGGGCAATGTCGCTATACGAGAGGTACTGGCGAAAGACCTGGCCTGCTGTCAGGTCGGCCAGGAGAGCGATGACCCCCACGGTCACCAGAATCACCAGCGCAAAGGCCAACGTTAGCCGTACCCAGAGCCGGTTCATCCCTCCTCCACGATTCGGTAGCCCACGCCGAACACGGTTTCAATCAGATCGTCCTTCGCGCCGGCTCTGTGCAGCTTGCGGCGCAGGTTCTTGATATGGCTGTCCACCGTCCGCTCCAGGCCCTCGTAGCTGTAGCCCAACCCCTTCTCGATCAGCTCCAGGCGGGTGAGGGCGTGGCCTGGGTGCTCGGCCAGCGCTCGCAGCAGGCTGAATTCGGTGGGCGTTAGCTGCACCGGCTGGCCGTCTACCTCCACTTGGTGCGCATCCTGGTCGATCACCACCCCACCAACCCGGATCACCCTCGACGGCACCGGCTCGCCCTGGGCACGGCGCAGCACCGCCCGGACGCGGGCCACGACCTCGCGGGGATTGAACGGTTTGGTCACATAGTCATCGGCGCCCAGCTCCAGGCCAATGATCTTGTCTTGATCCTCTACACGCGCCGTAAGCATGATGATCGGCGTTGCCGACAGACCCGCGTCGCCGCGCACGATGCGAGTCACGTCCCATCCGTCGCGGTCGGGCAGCATCAGGTCCAGGATCGCCAGGTCGGGTCGCTCGCGGCGAAAGAGGTGCAGGGCCGTCTCGCCATCGTAGGCGACCACTACCTGGTAGCCGGCCTGTTCCAGATAGGCCCGCAACAGCCGCACGATCTCTTTGTCGTCGTCTACCACCAGGATCCGTTGGGCCATCCGTTGCGCCCTCCTACAGCTTTCAAGCTCAGGACCTTGTCGTGGAGCCGTCCACAACCCCAACACGCTGTCCGGTGCAGCCTTCTGATTATACCACCGGAAGGCGAACAAGTCATCTTTTTGGCCTTTCTACAGGCACACCGCCGGAATGATCTGGCCAACTCCTGGACGATGAACCCACTTTCTCTCTGCACTCCACAAGATTGTACCATAATGATGTGGAGATTTCATGGAGACGGCCTCCATCCCACGGCCGGTTCCCGGCTTTCCGCAGACACCGACTTGAGGTATAATCGCCTCCCGAAGGGCACCCTATCACGGACGGAGCGAGGCAATCATTATGAACGGACCGATCCGAGCCATCCTCTTTGATCTGGACGGCACCCTGTTGCACAACGACATGAACGTGTTCCTGCCCCACTACTTCAAGATGCTGGCCGGACGTGTGGTACACCTTGTGCCGGGCGATGAGTTCATGGCCCGCCTGATGCAGGCTTCCGAGATCATGATGGCCAACGATGGGCGCGAGACCAACGAAAGCGTGTTTGCCGAATCCTTCTACCCGCTGGCCGGTCACTCGCGCCAGGAGCTGGAACCGATCTTTCTTGACTTTTATGCTATTGACTATCCCAGGCTGAAAAGGCTCACCAAACCCAAAAAAAAAGCCCGCCGGGTTGTCCAGCAGGCATTCGACCTGGGCTACGATGTGGTTGTCGCCACCAACCCATTGTTCCCTGCTATCGCCACCCAGCAGCGACTGGAATGGGCAGGCATCGCCGATCTCCCCTTCCGCCTGGTGACCAGCTATGAAAACAGCCGTGCCGCCAAGCCCAACCTGATCTATTTTGAGCAGATCCTCGAAACTCTGGGCCATCCTCCAGAAGCAGCCCTGGTGGTCGGCGATGAGGATATGGACATGGTGGCCGCCCACCTGGGCTGCCTGACCTTCTTGGTGCCCAGTCCCCGTACCGAGCTGAGCCCCACCACACCCCAGCCGGCCTATCGTGGCACACTGGATGATGTGGGGAAACTGCTTGAGAGACTTGCGACGCGATCCACAAAGTGAGGGCCTGTGCCCCCATGGTCCAAAAAGGCCCCAGCTAGCTCACCCTGCTTCACGTTCTGCCTGCCACGGCCAGCGGCCCTCGATCTCGACCACCAGCGCCCAGCTCAGGAAGGTGCGAATCAGAACCAGAAGGCCCAGGACGGCGACGCTCTGCAGGGTGGCCTCCAGGGCCACGGTGCGTATGATGTCGGCCGCCACCAGGATTTCCAGGCCCAGCAACAGAGCCCTGCCCAAGCGAACCTTGAGTTGTCTGTAGAGAGCCTCATACTGCGAGCGAAAAGCGGCGCGGATGAGATAGTGACCGATGGCGTAGAAGATGGCCCCCACGATAATAACCACGGCCAGGATCTCGATGGCCAAGGCGGCATACTCAATCCATTCCAGGATGCGATGCCCGGCAC
>JASFHU010000719.1:0-3354 GCA_050123055.1 Anaerolineae bacterium | reverse complement strand
GGTCGTCGCCGCCATCTACCACAACAAGTTCGCCGACCAGTCGATCCGCGTCTTTGCCACCCTGGGCTGGTCCTTCCCCACCTTTGTCTTTGGCCTGTTGGTGCTGCTGATCTTTTACGCCAAGCTGGAATGGTTTCCCCCGGGACGCCTGTCGGATGATATGACCGTCGTCGTCATGTCCCCGGACTTTCACCGTTACACCCACATGAACACCATCGACGGCCTGCTCAACCTTCGCTTCGACGTCTTTTGGGACGCGCTGCGCCACCTGATCCTGCCCATCATCACCCTGTCCTACGTGGTTTGGGCGCGCATCCTGCGCGTTACCCGCTCCTCCATGCTGGAGACTATGCGCCAGGACTATATCACCACCGCCCGCTCCAAGGGTCTGGCCGAGAGAAGGGTGGTCTATAGCCATGCTTTTCGCAATGCACTCATTCCTGTGGTGACCATCGGTGGTCTGATGGTGGTCGGATTGCTCAACGGCGTGGTCGTGACCGAAGTGATCTTTAACTACCCCGGGATGGGATCGGCAGCAGCCCGGGCCGCCGGCAGTCTCGATGCGCTGGCTGTGCTGGGCTTTGTGCTCTTTGGCGGCATAGTGCTGATCGTTGCCAACCTGGTCGTGGACGTCCTGTACGCCTACATCGACCCCCGCATCCGGCTGCGATAGGGAGGCTCTCCATGGCCGAAAAGGCTATCCCCGTGCCCCAGGTTCCCCCGCGCGAGGCGGTGGACCCCTACGCCCTTCGCGAGCTCAGCCGGCTGGAATCGCTGGTGGGCGCCGAATGGTATCGTCTCATCCGCGGCATATTCACCAACCCGCTGTCGGTCACTGGCCTGATCCTGGTCCTGATCTTTGTTCTGATGGCCATCTTTGCCCCGGTGCTGGCCCCGCCCGTCGAAGGGGCCTATGACCCCTACCTCATCCCCCGTGATGGGTACAGTCCCGAACCCAAGCCACCGGGCACCGTCTGGAACCTCTTTCCGCCCCCTGTGCCTGGCTGGTATCAAACGCTCACCGGCAGGGACTATTGGGTGCACCTGATGGGCACCACCAGCGGCCAGTTCGACATCTACTACGGCATTATCTGGGGTGCCCGCACGGCCCTCTTTGTGGGCGTGGTCATCACCGCGGTGACGCTGGTCATCGGCATGATCGTGGGCGCTATCTCGGCATTTTACGGCGGTCTGCTGGACGATCTGCTGATGCGTTTCACCGAGATCTTTATGGCCTTTCCCTTTCTACTGGCCGCCATGACCCTGTCGGCCATCCTGGTGCCCCTCTTTGGCCGCGGCATCTGGCCGGCCACCATCGCCCTCATTGCCTTTGGTTGGATGACTTATGCCCGCGTGATCCGGGGTGAGATCATGTCGGCTCGGGAGCGCGACTACGTGCTGGCCGCCCGGGTGGTGGGGGCCAAGGACTCGCGCACGCTGGTGCGGCACATCGTGCCCAATGCCATCTATCCCATCCTGGTTCTGGCCTCGATGCGCGTAGGCGACTATGTCCTCTCCTTTGCCACGCTGAGTTTCCTGGGTGTGGGCACTGACATCGGCTACGCCGACTGGGGACAGATCGTCAGCTTTGCCCGTGACTGGATCCTGAGCCTGGACGAACACTGGTACATCATTGTCTTCCCCGGCATTGCTCTGCTCCTCTTTGGCCTGGGTTGGAATCTGATCGGCGATGCCCTTCGCGATATCCTGGATCCCAGGCTGCGGGGCAGCCGTAGATAGTGTGATCGCCACCGGACGCGAACTAACCCATCGGCAACTGGTTCGAAAGCTCGGTCTGCGCAACGGCCTGCTCATCGGCCTGGCGCTGGCCCTGGGCGCCCTGGCGCCCCGGGCCATCACCCTGGGCTGGGCCCATGTGCAAGGGATGTACCCTGCCCTGCTGCTGGGCCTGCTGGCCTTACTGCTGCTGGGCGGCCTGGCCGGCTGGCTGTCGACGTGGCGGAGCAGCGCGCTGTGGGGCGCACTGCTCTGGTTGCTGGCCTCAGCGGCCATGACCTGGACCCTTGGCCACCTGCCCTACGAGGGCCAAAGCCTGGCCGCCTGGCTGGGCGAGCGCGCCTTTTGGGGGTTACCGGTCTACGCCTTCAGCGCCGCCGCCCAAGCGCGCCTGCTGATGGCCGGCTTTTTCATTGTGCTTTGCCTGACCATCCTGGGGCTGCTACAGAACTACCGCCTGGAGGGCATCGCCTCAGAGACCGATGTCGACGGCGGCCTGACCGGGCGCTCTTGGTTCCTGTTGCTCCTTCCTCTGCCGCTGGTGATTGGCGCGGGCCTTGCGGCCGACAATATCGTGGGCAGTTCCGAGCGGGTGGCGCAGCAGTTGGTCCACGAAGCCATCCGCACCGGCCGGACCTATGAGGGCGACCTCTTCGAGTTGAGCCTGAAGCAGGGCGTCAACTATAACGCCATTGCAGGCGTTCGCGACCAGATGAGCGCCAGGTATGCCCTGTCCACCGGCGAGATCGCGCTGTCAGCCGCCAGCAGCGTGGTGATCGTGGCCAACTTTGACAACGGCGCCTGGATCAACTGCCAGGTGACGGCCGATCAACTCTTCCACTGCTATGACGCCAGCCCCCCCTATTTGCAGGGGTTCCCGGCCCTCCTGACCAAGGGCGAGACGCCTGAAGGCTGCCGCGAATGCGCCATCAAGGTGGCTGAGCCGCAGCGCGACTGGCTCCTGGCTCGAAGCGATCTGTGGGGGGGCAGCCCACACGTCACACGGTTGGCCCAACGGGGAAGTTATGTCTTAATGCAAGCCCAATCGCCCCAAACTGGCTACGGGATCAGGTGCCTGTTTCATGGCATCCGTCCCGTAACCTTGAGCCAGTGTGGGGAAGTCGAGACCGCGGATTAGCAGAAAACTTCTGTTCGCCGAAGGTCCCCAGGGACCACCTCCGAGTGGTCTCCGACCGAGGCGAGAAAGGGCGTCGGTCAGGAGACCTTGCCCAACACTTGGTTGCTTCTGTTCGCCCAAGGTCTTGACTGTTCGCCAAAGGTCTCCGACCGAGGCGGAATCGGGCTCGGGCCAGCGCCTGACAGGAGGTCATGAATGAACACCGCCGCTTACGATACGATCATCCGCAATGGCACGATCTACGATGGGTATGGGGGACCTCCCATTGTCGGGGACGTAGCCATCGAGGGCGATACCATCGCAGCCATCGGAACCCTCGGGAAGGCAGGCGCCAGGCAAGAGATCGACGCCACGGCCCTCGCCGTCGCGCCTGGCTTTATCAATATGCTGAGCTGGGCCAACGAGTCGCTCATCGAAGACGGATGCTCGCAGAGCGACATTCGACAGGGTGTGACCCTGGAGGTCATGGGTGAGGGTTG
>JASFHU010000718.1:0-3361 GCA_050123055.1 Anaerolineae bacterium | reverse complement strand
TGGAAAACCTGGCCGCGTCGGGGGGAGACCCCTCCAGGGTGGCGTCGGTGGCTTCCTTCTTTATCAGCCGCATAGACACGTCCGTGGATCGCCAACTGGATGCTCTCCAAGCCCAGGATCCCGATTCCCCACTCCTGGGTTCTCTGAAGGGCAAAATTGCCATTGCCAGAGCCAAGGCGGCCTATGCCCTGTTCAAGGAGAGCGTAGCCGGTGAGCGGTGGAAGCGACTGGCTGCCCGGGGGGCGCGCGTCCAGCGGCCGCTGTGGGCCAGCACCAGCACCAAGAACCCTGCCTATCCCGATACGATGTACGTGGATCTGCTCATCGGCCCGCATACGGTCAACACCACGCCGCCGGTCACCCTCGACGCCTTCCGCGATCACGGTACCGTGGCCTTGACGATCGAGGATGGCCTGGACGAGAGCCGCGAACAGCTCGCCCAACTGGCTGAACTGGGCGTGGATCTGGAGGCCATCACCCAAGATCTGTTGGACGATGGGGTGGCTGGTTTTGCCGCGTCGTTTGACTCGTTGCTGTCCAGCATTCGGGATAAGATTGACCAGCTGGGGGGAACCGGAATCTAGTCAGCGATCCCTGACCTCTGGAAACGTTTCGCACTTCCGGCTGGTAAGGCGTGGAGACCTGATGACGTCAGAGTAGTGGGCCAGGTTCCCGGAGGTAGAGATTAAGGAGACTGAAATGACCAAGCTACACGAATTGGCTGAACTGGGCCAGTCGATCTGGTACGACAATATCCGGCGGGCGCTGCTGGACCGCGGCGAACTGCAGGCGTTGGTCGAATCGGGGGTGACGGGCGTCACCTCCAACCCATCCATCTTTGAAAAAGCGATCGCCGGCAGCGCTGACTATGACGAGGCCCTGGGCGAAATGGTACCCCAGGGCGGGTCCGAGGCAGCGCTGTTTGAGGCGCTGGCAGTGGAGGACATCCAGCGGGCGGCCGACATCCTTTTCCCGGTCTATGAACGGACCGGTGGCGTCGACGGCTATGTCAGCCTGGAGGTCAGTCCCCGGCTGGCCCATGACACCGAGGGCACGGTGGCCGAGGCGCGGCGGCTCTTTACCGCTCTGGACCGGCCCAACGTGATGATCAAGGTGCCGGCCACAGCCGAAGGCATCCCGGCCATCGAGACGCTCATCGGCGAGGGTATCAACGTCAACGTCACCCTCATGTTTTCTCTTGCCCACTACGATGCGGTGGCCGGGGCTTACATAGCCGGCCTGGAAAGGCTGGCTGCGTCTGGCAAGGCTGTCTCCACAGTCGCGTCGGTGGCCTCTTTCTTTGTCAGCCGGGTGGATACGGCCGTGGACCGGGTTCTGGAGGGGATGGAAAGTGGTTCATCCCTGCAGGGCAAGATCGCCATCGCCAATGCCAAAGCTGCCTACGCCCGTTTCCGTGAGGTGTTCAGCGGCGAGCGCTGGGAACGCCTGGCCGTTCAGGGCGCCCACGTCCAGCGGCCGTTATGGGCCAGCACCGGCGTCAAGAATCCGCTCTATCCGGACACCCTGTACGTGGAGTCCCTCATTGGGCCCAATACGGTCAATACCGTCCCGCCATCGACCCTCAATGCCTTTATGGATCACGGTACGGTTGCTCCGGCGTTGGAATCCGGCCTGGACAAGGCCCGCGACCAATTGGCCAACCTGGCCGAACTGGGCATAGACCTGGATGCCATCACGCAGGAGCTCCAGGACGATGGGGTAGCCGCTTTTGCCAGGTCCTTCGACTCCCTCATGGATAGCATTGCCGAGAAGAGGGAACAGTTACTGAGCGACTGGCTGCGGCGCTTGGCCAACCTGGGGGCATACCAACCCGCTGTGGACGCCGCTCTGCGCGAAATGGTGGCCGGCCGGATCGTGGCCCGTATCTGGGCCCACGACCATACCGTGTGGAAACCAGAGCCGTCCGAGATCACCAACCGGCTGGGCTGGCTCAACATCGCCGAGGTGATGCAAGCGCAGCGCTACCGCATTCAGGATCTGGTCGATGCCGTCCTGGCTGATGGCTACACCGACGTTCTGTTGCTGGGGATGGGTGGCTCCAGCTTGGCTCCCGAGGTCTTTGGCAAGGTCTTTGGCGGTCAGACGGCCGGGTTACCCAGGTTGGCCGTGCTGGACAGCACCGATCCGGGCGTGGTCCTGGCCCAGGCCACTCGCCTTGATCCGGCCCGCACGCTGTTCATCGTCTCTACCAAGTCGGGCGGCACCGTCGAGACGCTCTCCTTCTTCAAGTACTTTTACAACTGGACGGCGGATGCACTGGGCCGGGATCAGGCCGGGGCGCACTTTGTGGCCATCACCGACCCGGGCAGCAAGCTGGCCGATCTGGCCGAACGCTACGACTTTCGCACCACCTTCCTCAATGATCCGAATATCGGGGGGCGGTATTCTGTTTTGTCCTACTTTGGGCTGGTGCCGGCGGCGCTGGTAGGGGTGGACATTGAGACGCTGCTGGAACAGGCACTGACGATGGCCTGCAACTGCGAGCCATGCAACTGCCCGGTAAATGGCGACAACAACGGAGCCTGGCTGGGCGCCATCCTGGGCGAACTGGCCAAGGCTGGCCGGGACAAGGTCACCTTTGTCACCTCGGCTCAGCTCGACAACTTTGGCGATTGGGTGGAGCAACTCATCGCCGAGAGCACCGGGAAGGAGGGCAAGGGCATCCTACCGGTGGTGGGCGAGCCGCTGGGACCGCCCAGCGTCTATGGCGACGACCGGCTGTTCGTCTATCTCCGGCTGGACGGAGACGATGCCTCCATCAACGGGCACGATGCAGCGATACAGACCCTCGAGGACGCCGGGCATCCGGTGGTGCGCCTGCGGCTGCGGGATCTGTACGACCTGGGGGAACAGTTCTTGCTGTGGGAGGTCGCGACTGCCGTGGCTGGCTATCGCCTGGGCATCAATCCGTTCGACCAGCCCAACGTCGAGGCGGCCAAGGTGCTGGCCCGCGAGGCCGTCGCCGCCTATGCTGAAACCGGCGCGCTTCCCGCCGACGAGCCTGCCCCACTCACGGCCCTCTCCCTGGTCCAATTCCTGGCCCAGGCCCAGGCAGGTGACTATGTCGCGCTGCAAGCCTATGTCCAGCCCACGGAAGAGGTCGATGCGGCGCTGATGTTGCTGCGTACTCTGCTGCGCGACCGACTGCGTGTGGCGACGACGGTGGGCTATGGCCCACGCTTCCTGCACTCCACGGGCCAACTGCACAAGGGTGATGGCGGCACTGGCCTGTTCATCCAGTTCACGGCTGATGACCCGGGCGACGTCCCTATCCCCGACGAGGTAGGTGCGCCCGATTCAGCAATGAGCTTTGGCGTGCTCAAGATGGCCCAGGCGTTGG
>JASFHU010000717.1:0-3365 GCA_050123055.1 Anaerolineae bacterium | reverse complement strand
CAGTCCACTTTGAAGAGGCATATGAGCCCTGGTGGCCAGGGATGGATGAGGCGGAGGTCGAAACCTTCTCCGGGGTCACCGATGCCTCGGGCAACCACTACCTGCGCCTGGAGTTTGAGCCAACGGATGCGCCGCAGCCTTTTAGCGTGCTGGCCGAGGCGACGGTGATGGACGTGAACCGGCAGGCCTGGGCAGGGGCCACGACCCTGCTGGTGCACCCGGCCGAGCTCTATGTCGGCCTGCGCAGCGAGCGCACCTTTGTCAAGCGGGGCACGCCGCTGGAGATCGAGATCATTGTCACCGACCTGGACGGAAACCCGGTGGAGGACCGTCCGGTCCAGGTCCAGGCGGCTCGCATGGAATGGAAGTACCGCCAGGGCGGCTGGCGGGAGGAAGAGGTCGACGTCCAGGAGTGCACGGTGGGTTCGACCCTGGAGCCGGTCTCATGCACCTTTGAGACGGCCACCGGTGGCGAGTACCGGATCACGGCCACGGTCAGCGATGCCTTTGGCCGGAAGAATGAGAGCCAGTTCACCCGCTGGGTGAGTGGCGGCCGCCGCCCGCCGTCGCGCAAGGTCGAGCTGGAAGCCGTGACCCTGATCCCCGACCGGGAGAGCTACCAGCCGGGTGACGTGGCCCAGATCCTGGTGCAAACCCCCTTCAGCCCGGCCGAGGGCCTGCTGACGGTCAGCCGGAGTGGCCTTCTCTACACCGAGCGCTTCCAGGTGGAGGAGGACACGATCACGTTGCAGGTGCCCATCGAGGAGGCGCATATCCCCAACCTGCATCTGCAGGTGGACCTGGTGGGCGGTGCGCCGCGCCTCAATGACCAGGGTGAGGCGGTCGACGGTGTGCCCCCTCGGCCGGCCTATGCTTCTGGCCAGCTCAACCTGAACGTGCCGCCGCTGCAGCGGACCCTGTCGCTCGAAGTGACGCCGCGCGAGAAAGAGCTGGAGCCGGGCGGGGAGACGACCATCGACCTGGTGCTGCTGGATGCTGGAGGACAGCCGGTGCCCGATGCGGAACTGGCTGTGGTGGTGGTGGACGAGGCGATCCTGGCCCTGACCAACTACCAACTGGCTGACCCGGTGGAGACCTTCTACCGGATGCGAGACGCGGGCATTGACAGCCGCTACGGCCGGGCGAGCATTGTACTGGCCCGGCCCGAGGCCCTGGCCGCAGAGGGTGTCGAAGAGGGCATCGCCGTGGTCGAGACGGTAGAGGTCGAGGCCGAGGTCGCGCTTGAGGCGCCAGCGGCGGCCGAACCGGCCGCCGGGGACATGGCCGGCCGGGGGCCTGAAGAGCAGCCGATCCGGGTGCGCACCGATTTTGACCCGCTGGCTACCTTTGCCCCAGCGGTCCGCACCGATGCCAGCGGCCGGGCCCAGGTTGAGGTGGCGCTGCCCGACAACCTGACCCGCTACCGGATTATGGTGGTGGCCGTGGCCAGCAGCAGCCAGTTCGGCTCGGCCGAGGCCAACCTGGTGGCCCGGCTGCCGCTGATGGTGCGGCCCTCGGCGCCCCGTTTTCTGAACTTTGGCGACCGCTTTGAACTGCCGGTCGTGCTGCAGAACCAGACCGACGAAGCCCTGACAGTGGACGTGGTCCTCCAGGCAGGCAATCTCGAGCTGACGGGCAGCCCGGGCCAGCGCGTGACGGTGCCGGCCCGGGATCGGGTAGAGGTCCGCTTCCCGGCGACGACGGATAGGCCGGGCACGGCCCGGGCCCAGATCGCGGCCGTGGCTGGTACTTTCGCCGATGCCGCGACGCTGGAATGGCCGGTTTACACGCCGGCCACGACGGAGGCCTTTGCCACCTACGGCGTGGTCGACGAGGGGGCCACGGCCCAGCCGGTGGCCCAACCCGGGGACGACGTCTACCACCAGTTCGGTGGTCTGGAGATCAGCACCTCGTCTACGGCGTTGCAGGCGCTGACCGACGCCGTGCTCTACCTGGTTTCCTACCGTTTCGAGTGCACGGAGCAACTTGCCTCGCGGATCCTGGCTGTCGCCGCTCTGCGCGACGTCCTGACCGCCTTTGAGGCCCAGGGCCTGCCTTCGCCGGGTGAGATGGAAAAGGCGGTCGAACGGGACATCGAGCGACTGCAGGGGCTGCAGAACGACGACGGCGGTTTCCCCTACTGGAGGCGTGGCCGCGATTCGATCCCCTTTAACACCATCCACGTCGCCCACGCCCTGCAGCGGGCCAGGGAGATGGATTTCTATGTGCCACTGGAGATGGAATCGCGCGTCCTGGACTACCTGCGGCGGATCGAGGATCACTACCCGTCGTGGTACGACAAGCGCACCCGCCAGACCATGAGCGCCTACGCCCTGTATGTGCGTGACCTGGCGGGCGATAGGGATACGGACAAGGCTCGCCGGTTGCTGGACGAAGCAGGCCTGGAGGCTCTATCGCTGGAGGCGGTGGCCTGGTTGTGGCAGGTGTTGAACGATGACCCCAACTCGTTCGACGAACTGGAGGCCATCCAGCGGCACATAGGCAACCGGGCTGTAGAGACCGCAGGGGCGGCCAACTTTACCACGTCCTACGGTGACCAGGCCTACCTGCTGCTGCATTCCGACCGGCGCACCGATGCCATCATCCTGGATGCGATGATCGCCGCCGACCCGCAGAACGATCTGATCCCCAAGGTGGTCAATGGGCTGTTGGCACATCGGACCCGGGGACGTTGGGGCAACACCCAGGAGAATGTGTTTGTCCTGCTGGCCCTGGACCGCTACTTTGACACCTTTGAGGCCGAGACGCCAGACTTTGTGGCGCGTATCTGGCTGGGCGACACCTACGTGGGGGAGCACGCCTACCAGGGCCGCACCACCGAACGACACGAGTCGGCTATCCCCATGGACTACCTTGTGACCGGTGACGAGACACAGGATATGATCCTGAGCAAAGAGGGGCCCGGGCGGCTTTACTATCGGCTGGGCTTGCGCTACGCGCCCACCGACCTTGCCCTGGATCCCCTGGATATGGGTTTCGTGGTGCAGCGCAGCTACGAAGCGGTGGACGACCTGGAGGACGTGCACCAGGACGAGGAGGGAGTCTGGCATATCAAGGCCGGGGCGCGGGTACGCGTGCGGCTCAAGATGGTGGCCGACAACCGGCGCTACCACGTGGCCCTGGTGGACCCGCTGCCGGCCGGGCTGGAGATCGTCAACCCGGCCCTGGCGGTCTCGGGGGATCTGCCCCAGGATCCCAACGCCCAGGACTATCGCTACGGATGGTGGTGGTGGGGCACCTGGTACGAGCACCAGAACATGCGGGACGAGCGGGCTGAGGCGTTTACCTCCTTGTTGTGGGATGGTGTCTACCAGTACACCTACGTGGCGCGGGCCACCACGCCC
>JASFHU010000716.1:0-3366 GCA_050123055.1 Anaerolineae bacterium | reverse complement strand
ATAACCCCTATATGAGCGAGGGGAAAAAGACGGTCGCCTACGAGATCTGCGAGCAGTTGGAGGGTTGGGCAGCGCCAGATGTCGTGGTCGTGCCCGTCGGAGATGGGTGCATCATTGGCGGGGTCCACAAAGGATTCAAGGACCTGTTGGCCCTGGGGTGGATCGAGCAGATGCCGAGGATCCTGGGTGTACAGGCGGCAGGCTCTTCACCGCTGGTGGATGCCTGGGAACGGGGGATCGAAGGCTGGGAGATGGCGCCGGTAGATGCCCATTCCATCGCCGACAGCATCGTGGCCGGGTTGCCCCGGGATCGCATCAAGGCACTGCGGTCCGCACGGGAGACCGGGGGTGCCTTCATCCGGGTCAGCGACGACGAGATCGTGGCTGCCATCCCCACGCTAGCCCAGGGCTGCGGCGTCTTTGCCGAACCTGCCGCGGCCGCGGCCTACGCCGGACTGGCCAAAGCGGTCGAGCAGGAGCTGGTTGGTGCTGACGAGCGAGTGGTGGTGCTTGCCACCGGCTCAGGGCTGAAGGACATTGCTACGTCGATGAAATCGGTGGGGGAACCGACGGTCGTGCGGCCAGCACTGGACGATGTACGGAACGCAATCAAGCAGATGGGCATTGAGCACATAACCTAAACACAGCCAAGAGAGAGGTACACGTAGCATGATTGACCTGACGATGAATAAGGAGCAGCTTGAACGGACTGTGCAGAGGGCGCGGGAGCGTAACATCATCATCCCCACCTTTGAGCAGATGAAGGATCCCTCCCTGGTCCCCGATGGCGTGAAGGCCAGCCTCAAGGAGGTCGGCCTGTGGGACGTGAACTCACTCAACTTGTTCCGCATCACCTGGAAGAACGAGCCCACAGCCCAGGGCGGCGGGTATGGCGGCGTGAACTATGTGGAGCTGCCGCCATCGCTGACCGGGGTGCAGGCAAGGATCCTGTGCCTGGTGGGCAAATGGTTCCCCACCGGCGCCCACAAGGTCGGGGCCACGTTTGGCTGCCTAGTGCCCCGGTTGGTCACCGGCCAGTTCGATCCTACCAGCCAGAAGGCGGTCTGGCCCTCCACAGGCAACTATTGCCGGGGCGGCGCCTACGATTCGGCGCTGCTGGCCTGCGAGTCGATCGCCATCCTGCCTGAAGAGATGAGCCTCGAGCGATTCGAATGGCTGTCCAACATCGCCGGTGAAGTGATCGCCACCCCTGGCTGCGAGAGCAACGTCAAGGAGATCTTTGACAAGTGCTGGGAGCTTACTCGGGAACGGGGCGACGACATTGTTATCTTTAACCAGTTCGACGAGTTTGGGAACCACCTGTGGCACTATGACGTCACCGGGCACGCCATGGAGGAGATCCTGGAGAGGGAGATGGGGCCGAACGACCGCTACCGGGGCGTGGTACTGACCACCGGCTCGGCGGGCACCATCGGCTGTGGCGACTATATGAAGGAGAT
Organism: Anaerolineae bacterium; assembly: GCA_050123055.1. Classification (GTDB taxonomy): domain Bacteria; phylum Chloroflexota; class Anaerolineae; order JAAYZQ01; family JAAYZQ01; genus JASFHU01. Next base: position 1,906 of record JASFHU010000716.1, on the reverse strand, counting down.
CTTTCCAGCCAGCAAGGTCGCAGCCAGTGAGGCGCTGCAGTGTCCAACCCTGATCCTCAACGGATTTGGGGGGCATCGCATCGAGGGGATCGGAGACAAGCACGTCCCCTGGATCCACAACATGAAAAACACCGACATGGTGATGTCCATCGACGACGAGGCATGCATGAGCCTGGTGCGGCTGTTCAACGAACCGGAGGGACGCGCCTACCTGGTCAAGCAGGGTGTGCCGGAAGGACTGGTGGAGCAACTGGACCTGCTTGGCATCTCGAGCATCGCCAACGTGCTCTCTGCCATCAAGTTTGCCAAGTGGTACGAGTTGGGCGAGCAGGATATCGTCCTCACGGTCTGGACCGACTCGATGGAACTGTACGAAAGCCGACTGAGGGAACTGCACGAGGAGCACGGTGAGTACACGGAAGTGGATGCAGCCGCTGACTACCATCGCTACCTGATGGGCTGCAACATCGAGTACGTGGAAGAACTGGGCTACTGGGATCAGAAGCGCATCCACAATCTGAAATACTTTACCTGGGTCGAACAGCAGGGCAAGACCTACGAAGAGATCCAGGCTCAATGGTATGACCCGGATTATTGGAGCAGCAAACACGGGCAGATTGAAGAGCTGGATGCCCTGATCGAGGAGTTTAACGAGATGACAGGGCTGGCGGCGGAACTGTAGATCCGTAGACTGGAAAGCGGTGGATTGGGAAGCCGGCAGCGCCGAGCTTCCCGGTCCGCCAAGCCACCGGTCTACCCATTATAAAGGATAACGAGGAGGTCAAGAATGAGAACCGATACATTCAGAGGACGTGATTTTATCACCTTGCTGGATTGGTCCAAGGAGGAGGTCGAACAGATCCTGAATCTGGCCTTGGACCTGAAGCGGGATCGGGCCATCGGCCGTCTGCACGACGACCTCTTAAGGGCCAAGACCCTGTTTATGATCTTTTACAACCAGAGCCTGCGCACACGCAACAGCTTTGAGGCGGGCATGCACCAGATGGGTGGCCACGCCCACTTTTTGGATCCGTCCAAGATCTATACGCCGGCGTTGGAGGGCAAGGAGGTAGCCTACAGCACGGAGCGGGTGAGCGACGTAGCCCGGGTGCTGGCGCGCATGGGCGAGGGAATCGCCATCCGCTGCTACGGCGACCCGGTGGACTGGGAGTATGGCGGCGCCAACGCGCTCTTGCACGAGTTTGCCAAGTGGTCCGACATCCCCATCCTGAACATGGAGGATGACATGTACCATCCCTTCCAGGCGCTGGCCGATGTGCTGACGGTCAAGGAGAAGTTTGGCACGTTCAAGGGTACCAAGTTCGTCATGAGCTGGGCCTATTCCCCCAGTGCCCACAAGCCCCGAGCCGTTCCGCAGAGCGCCATCATCGCTGCCACATTGATGGGCTGCGATACCGTCCTGGCTCGCCCGCCGGAGATGGCCCTGGATCCTGAGATCATCGCCGCCTGCAAGGCCAACGCCGAGATGAACGGTGCCAGCTTTGAGATTACGGACGACTTTATGGGGGCCGCCGAGGGCGCCCACGTCCTCTATCCCAAGGCCTGGGCTGCAGTGCCCATCTTTAAGCCTCCGGTTGGCGAGGATAGCCTGGACAAGGCGCAAGAGGACTTTGACAAGTACAAGCATTGGAAGGCCACCCGAGAGTACATGGAGTTGGGCGACAAGAACGCCATCTATATGCACTGCCTGCCGGCCGATCGAGCCTGGGAGGTGTCCAACGAGGTTATGGACAACACCGATCCCAAGAGCGGCTGGCGTAGCGCGATCTATGACGAGGCCGAGAACCGCCTGCACGTACAGAAGGCGGTCATGGCTTTGACAATGTAGGTTGGCAGATCGGTAGATTGGAAGATTGGTAGATTGGGAATTGGGATTGCAGGCATG
>JASFHU010000715.1:0-3374 GCA_050123055.1 Anaerolineae bacterium | reverse complement strand
GAAATCATGGTTGAGATCCCGGCCGGCCCCTTTGTCATGGGCCAGGATGATGGAGACCGCGAGGATCGGCCGGCGCACGAGGTGGACCTGCCAGCCTACGAGATCGACAAGTTTGAGGTAACCAACGTTGACTTTGCCGCCTTTGTCGATGCCACAGGCTACCAGAGCGACGGAGAAAAGATCGGCAAGTTGTACTGGCTCGATTCTTTCAAGGAGGGCAAGGAGAGCCATCCCGTAGTCCGGGTGACGTGGAACGACGCGGTTGCCTACTGTGAATGGGTTGGCAAGCGTCTTCCTACCGAAGCAGAGTGGGAAAAGGCGGCCCGAGGCACTGAATCCTTGCGGTTCCCGTGGGGCAACGAGTGGGATCCAGGCAAGGCAAACGTCAAGGAGACCGGCCTGCGCAGTACCGCTGTGGTCGGCAGTTTTGGAGCAGGGGCCAGCCCCTTCGGTGTGGAGGACATGGCTGGCAACGTCTGGGAGTGGACGGGCGATTGGTACGAGGCCTACCCGGGCAACTCGGCCGGTGACCGCTATTACGGCGAGCAGTGCCGCGTGACCCGGGGCGGCGGCTGGTTTGACGACGAGCCGCAGGTCACGACATTCAATCGCAATTGTGGGGTCCCAGACAAGACGCTCAATGACGACCTCGGCTTCCGCTGCGCCAGGTCCAAGTGATGGGGGTGTTGGAAAACCCTCTGCGTTGTCGACGATTCAAAGGAGGAGTAAAGGTCCGCAAGGACGCTGAGAAAGGAGGAGGTGTATCGCGCAAAAAGGTGGTTTGTTCTATCGGCTCCAGTTTGTTTAAGATCAAATCCCATGTAAACGAAAGGAGATCTGTCGATGAAGAAGATGCTCAATCTCACGCTACTCGTTCTGCTGCTTCTGGCCATGGTGCCGGTGGTGGCGAGTGCCCAAGAAGGCGTAGCCTGCGCCGAAGAGGTCGTTGTTCAGAAGGCTGACTGGCTGTCCAAGTACGCCGACAAGTACCTGGGCAACGTCCAGTCCTGGCCGGCCATCATGGCCTGGAACAACCAGGCTGCTGCTGCCGAACCGGATAAGTACGACAAGATCGAAAATGCCGACTTTATCGTTGTCGGCTGGTCGATCTGCGTCCCCTCGGCCGAGGATGCCGAGGCATTCCTGGCTACCTACGATCCCGGCAAGCCCGAGGACCTGTATGCTGGCGGCGAAGCGGGCCAGCTCGTGGTCGGCAGTTGGTGGACGGCCGGCGGCGAGGCCGAGGGCCTGGCCGGCATGTTCAAGATCTACGAGGAGAAATACCCCGACGTCGAGATCGTGAACGCCACGGTGGCTGGTGGCGCGGGCAGCAACTTTAAGGCCGTGAACAAGACCCGGCTCATCGCCGGCGACCCGGCCGATACCTTCCAGCTCCACGCTGGCCTGGAGGTCGAGGGCTACAGCCCCGAGCAATACCTGGCACCTCTCGACGACCTTTATGCCTCCGAAGGGCTGGAAGAGGCATTCCCGGCAGACCTGCTGGCGCTGCTCAAGTCCTACGGTGGCCACTACTGGGGCGTCCCGGTCAACATCCACCGCTCCAACGTGCTGTGGTACAACAAAGCGCTCATGGACCAGGCGGGCGTGCAGCCGCCGACCACCTTTGAGGAGTTTGCCTCTGTTGCCGAGACGCTCAAGGCCGCAGGCATCGTTCCCTTGGGCTTGGGCACGTCGGGTGGCTGGGAGGCGGTGCATACCCTGGAGGATGTCCTGGCCGGCACCTGCGGCGCTGACAAGTACCGGGGCCTGTGGGATGGTTCGACTCCCTGGACCGACGGTTGCGTCACCGCCGCGCTGGAGAACTTTCAGATGATGCTCAGCTACGCCAACACCGACCACCCGGCCCTGTCCTGGGATGGCGCAGCCGAGCAGCTCATCGACGGCAAGGCGGCCATGTTGATCATGGGCGACTGGACGGACGGCTGGTTCACCTCCAAGGGCTACACCGGCTATGGTTGGGCGCCACCGCCGGGGACTGATGGCATCTTTGTTGCCCTGTCCGACAGCTTCTCTCTCCCGGCAGAGGCGGCGAACGCGGAGAACGCCCAAAACTGGCTCAAGGTCTGTGGCTCTCTCGAAGGACAGGAGGCGTTTAACCCGCAGAAGGGCTCCATCTGCGCCCGCACCGACTGCAACCCTGAGTTGTTCAACGCCTACCTGCAGTCGGCCATGGCCGACTGGGCTGTAGATGCAATCGTGCCCAGCGTGGCGCATGGCGCGGCCGCCTACGAGTCGTGGGTCTCCGACATCACCGACATCGTGGTCCTGTTCCTGACCAGTGGCGATGTGCCCGGCACCCAGGCGGCCCTGCAGCAGTCCTGCGTGGACGCGGGGATCTGCCAGTAGCGATTGAATTTTAAGCTGGCGAGGCAGCCCGGAAGACGAGAGGAACGAAGGCGGGCTGCCTCGCTACCTGCAAGGCTGGCGTAAGAACCCTGCCTGGTTTGTATCAAACGATATCAGCAAGCAACTGCTAGACTTCCGAAGTCTTCTGAGACTTCGGAAGTCTACAGGCCACCCGTGGAGGACACCCTATGGGCCGTTGGAATTGGGAGCGGACGACCGCAGTGCTGCTGCTGGCCCCTTCCGTCATCGCCGTTGCCATCTTTGTCTACGCCTTTATTGCCTTTACGGGCTATTCATCGCTCACCAACTGGAAGACACTCGTTCCCGACTTTACCTTTGTGGGATTCAAGAACTACCAGTCTCTCTTTGCCCACCCACGATTCCAGATCGGCATGCGCAATACCTTCACCTTTATGATCCTGTTCCTGGGCGGCTGCCTGTCGGTCGGCTTTTTTCTGGCGCTGTTGCTCGACCAGGGCATCCGGGGTGAGGGTTTTTTCCGCGGTGTCTATCTCTTTCCGATGGCTGTCTCCTTCATCGTCACCGGTGTTGCCTGGCGCTGGCTGTTGAACCCAGGTACGGCCGAGTGGGGGGCCACGGGGGTGAACCTGCTCTTTGAAAAACTTGGTCTGGGCTTTCTGAAATGGGGCTGGTTCACCGATCCGAAGGTGATCCATATCCGGCCCGAGTCGGGCCTGGGGCAATTTCTGCATAGCATAGGGCTGGGCTTTTTTGCCAGTCCTATCTTTGGCATGTCGGTGGGCATCATCTCGTTGGTCCTGGCCGCGACCTGGCAGATGTCCGGCTACACCATGGCCATGTACCTGGCTGGTCTGCGAGCCATTCCCGATGAATTGCGCGAGGCAGCGCGGGTAGATGGGGCTACCGAATGGCAGATCGTCCGCTACGTCGTCTGGCCCCTCGTGCGGCCCGTCACCCTGGCCGCGGTTATCATCCTGGGTCACATCTCACTCAAGATCTACGACCTGGTGGTGGCTATGACGGGT
>JASFHU010000714.1:0-3384 GCA_050123055.1 Anaerolineae bacterium | reverse complement strand
GGACAGAGGGTTATGAAAACACTTATGAAAGGCAACGAAGCCATCGCCGAGGCAGCGATTCGTGCCGGATGCGACGCCTATTTTGGGTATCCCATCACCCCCCAGACCGAAGTGCTTGAGTATATGGCGAGACGAATGCCCGAGCTGGGCCGGGCCTTTGTTCAGGCCGAAAGCGAGCTGGGGGCCATCAACATGGTCTACGGTGCCGCCTGCGCAGGCGCCAGGGTGATGACCACCACGTCAAGTCCTGGCTATAGCCTGATGCAAGAAACCGTCTCGTACCTCGCCATGTCATTCGTACCCTGTGTCATCGTCAACATCATGCGCGGTGGACCTGGCTTGGGCAACATTCAGCCTGCCCAGGGAGACTACTTCCAGATGACCAAAGGTGGCGGCCACGGTGACTACAATCTCATCGTCCTTGCCCCCTCCACCGTTCAGGAGACTGTCGACCTGGTCATCGAAGCCTTTGATCTGGCTGACAAGTACCGCCAACCGGTCACTGTTATCGCTGATGGCATGATCGGCCAGATCATGGAACCGGTCGAGTTCCCGGAATTGAAGGAGCAAAGCCGGCCGGAGCAACCCTGGGCACTGACCGGTGCCAAGGGCCGCAAGAAGAACATTATCACATCTCTCTACTTGGGGGCACAGAAACTTGAACACGAAAACTTGAAACTCCAGAGACTCATTGCCGAGATAGAGGACGATCTGGTCCGCTATGCAGAGTACATGATGGATGGCGCCGAGATCGTCGTTGTCGCCTACGGCACTGCCGGGCGTATTGCCCAGACAGCCGTCAAGCAGGCTCGGGAGAAGGGGATTCCCGTCGGCCTCTTCCGGCCCATCACCATGTTTCCTTTTCCCTACGACCGGCTGGATCAGATTGCCAATTCAATTCGGCAGATCCTGGTAGTCGAACTTAGCGCAGGCCAGATGATCGAGGATGTGCGCCTGGCCACCCACTGTCGACTGCCCATCTCTTTCTTTGGCAAGATGGGCGGGATAGTACCCCTGCCGGAGGACATTCTTGAGGAGATTGAGAAACTCGCCTAAGGAGCAACAAGGTCACTGCGGATGGAGAAGGCGGATCCACGACCCGTCACGCTGCCGGCTCCGGTCCCAACCCTCTCCGAGAAGGAGCAACCAATGACTGATCAGGTCGAACTCGTATTCGGTCAGCCCGAAGCGCTGTCCGACGTAGTTACACACTATTGCCCCGGCTGCATACATGGCATTGTCCACCGGCTGATAGCTGAGGTCATGGACGAATTGGGCATACGCGAACGTGCCGTGGGCGTTGCTCCCGTCGGCTGCTCGGTGTTGGCCTACAACTACTTTGAGTGCGATTTTGCTGAGGCAGCCCACGGAAGAGCCCCGGCCATGGCCACCGGCATCAAACGGTCCAATCCCAAGCTGATCGTCTTCACATACCAGGGTGACGGTGACCTCGCTTCGATTGGCACCAATGAACTGCTCCACGCGGCCGCGCGTGGAGAAAACATCACCACGATCTTTATCAACAATGCAGTCTATGGCATGACCGGCGGCCAGATGGCTCCCACCACCCTACCGGGCATGGTGACCACTTCGTCGCCCTACGGCCGCGATGTCAAGAGCCAGGGCTATCCCGTCCGTGTCTGCGAGTTGATCGCCCAGTTAGACGGCGCTGCCTACATCGTGCGGAGGGCGGCCCACAAACCGGCCGAGGTACGCAAACTGCGCAGAGCCATCAAGACCGCGTTCCTGGTACAGATAGCCGGATTGGGCTTTTCCATGGTAGAGGTACTATCCAACTGCCCAACGAACTGGGGCATGTCCCCCAAGGAATCGCTGCAGTTCATTGAGGAGCGGATGATACCCTACTATCCTCTGGGCGACTATCGGGTTAAGGCCGAGATCAGAGACCTGAAGTGAGCATGGAGTGAAAGATGCACGAAGAAGTAATCATCTCCGGTTTTGGAGGACAGGGCGCCCTCTTTGCTGGCCAGTTGCTGACCTACACAGGACTGGACGAGGGGTTGCATGTGAGCTGGATCCCATCCTACGGGCCAGAAATGCGCGGAGGGACCGCCCACTGCATCGTAATCCTTTCTGACGACGAGATTGGCTCGCCGATTATCCAGCGTCCCAGCATCTGCATCGTCATGAACCCACCCTCTATGGACAAGTATGATCCCTTGGTCAAGCCCGGCGGACTGCTGGTCGCTAATTCGACGCTGGTTCGAGCTAGATCGGAGCGGGATGACATCAAGACCGTGTACGTGCCCGCCAACGCTTTGGCTGCGGAATTGGGCAATGTGAAGATGGCAAACGTGGTGCTGCTCGGCGCCATGCTCGGTGCACGGGAGATCCTGTCCATCGAAAGCGTGAAACGCACGCTGGACGATCACATCCCGGAACGGCGGAAGCATATCATTGCACCAAACAAGCACGCCCTGGATCGAGGCGTTCAGTACGTAAGAGGCTAGGGCCGGTTTTCCGGGTCAGGGGACTGCAAGCTCTGGAAGGAGTGTGTTCAGCCCCCTCATGCCCCCGATCGCTTTAGACCTTGAGGAGCTCTGCAATGAAACTCGGTAAGCTCGATCTCCACCTCGTCTCCGATGGCATCTACTGGGAAGATGGAGGCGGCCTGTTTGGACTGGTGCCCCGGACTCTTTGGGAGAAAGTTGCCGAACCCGACGAAAAGCATCGCCTTCCCTTTGAAACGCGCTGCCTACTCATCGAAATCGCCGACCAGCGCATCCTCGTGGACACGGGGTATGGCGACAAGCTCTCGGAGAAACAGCGTGGTTTTATCAGCTTGACGGGCGAGCGCCGCCTGCTTGCCAACCTGGAAAAACTGGGCATCGGGCCGTCGGACGTGGACCTGGTGATCAATACTCATCTTCACGGCGACCACTGTGGTGGCAACACACGGTTCAATGAGGCTGGAGAATTGGTGCCCACCTTTCCCCGGGCCACCTATTGCATCCAGCGGCTAGAGCTGGCCGACGCCTCTTTCCCCAACGAACGGACCCGGGCAACCTACCTTCGCGCCAACTTTGGACCGCTGGAGCAGAACGGCCAGCTACGGACCCTCTGGGGCGACACCCGCTTGACTGACCAGGTGCAGGTTGTCATCACCCCGGGACACACGCGGGCTCACCAATGCGTGGTGGTTGAAAGCGAGGGTCAGATGGCGATGTTCCTGGGGGATGTGGCCTCCTGGCCCATTCACATTGAGCGGCTAGCCTGGGTACCGGCCTACGACGTGGAGCCACTCATCAGCATCGAAACCAAGCGGAACCTGGCCCGCTGGGCCATTGAGAACCACGTTCTGCTTATCTTTGAGCATCACATCGAGATCCAGGCCGGCTACCTGCACCCCACAGAGCGCCCCGA
>JASFHU010000713.1:0-3389 GCA_050123055.1 Anaerolineae bacterium | reverse complement strand
GCCGCCCAACTCCTGGACCAGGTGTTCCCTGACGGCGGCAAAGGTCAGACTCAAGACAACGTAACCCTCGCGTGCCAGGCTATCCCGCCCGGCCTTGTCCTGCGCCCAGTAGCCAGGATCTTGGTTGGCAAACTCTGAGAGGAAGAGGAATGGCAACCGCTCACCCAGCGGTGAATGGGGGTTGAGCTGGACTGCTCCTTGATAGTTGGCCGAGGTATAGCCGGTCAGCCGTAGATTCCGAAGGCGCGCTCCCTGTACGAGCAGGCGCCAGGGGTCCCAATCGCCGGGCCTGTACAGATCAAATGTGGCCAGAGTGTCGGTCGGGTCAAAGGAGCCTAGGTCAGGGGCCAGGCGAAAGACGGTTGGCTCGCCGGCGTGCACAAAACCAAAATAGAAGACCAGTTCCGCCACACCGGCTGCTGTGCAGCGGTCCAGAAAGCGCTCCAACTCGCCCTCGCGGCCCGGTTGGGGATAGTATGTCAGTCCGCCCAGGCCGCACCAGAGGATTAGCCCCGTGTCGTGTGCCTCGTTCGCCATACATCACGCTCCCCTATTTTTCCTCGACTCATCTCTCTGGATCATACCTCAAAAGCAGGCATTAGGAAAGCTCACTGCTCGGATTTTGCTGGAACACCCTTGATGAACGCTCCCGTGAGGAGGAGGCCAAGTGTGTGTATCCCGTCGAGGTTGTTCCCTGGGACGGTTCATGGTAAAATAGAATGGCCAAGGCCCACGCGGTCACCATTTGCTGCAGACCGGGTGTGCACAATCGCAGCCAGGCCGTTGCGCTCGCCCAAGAGTTGAATATCCTCTGTCATTGTTTCGGGGTCAGCAGCCCCCAACGATGCGACAATGTCGAACGCACCAAGGTCCATCGTGGTTGACGCTAGAGAAATGCTCGGCAACTATGGGGCTACCATCCAACTTGCTGAAAGCGTGCTTTTGGACACTTTCGGCAGCCCCGTGCGCCTCTCAGTGATCGACGAGCTCGATAGCCGCCACCTGGTGCTGCGCTGCAAGCTAGAAGCCGCATCCGATAACGCGCCCGCCAGTCTAATCCTCAAGCGGTTGGCTGTTGATGCTCCTCCAGAGCAGCAGCCACACCCTCTGGGCAGTTTTGCGAACGAATTGTCAAGTCTGCGGTTTCTAGGTGGTCTACGAAACCAGGTGAACGTAGGGCCACAGCTTTTTGGAGCTCATCGTCGTGCGGGATTGCTCATCCTCGAAGACCTGGGCGCGCATCAGACGCTACAGGGAGTATTAGGGGGCAACGATCCACGTCTGGCGGCGGATACGCTTCTCAAGCTTGGCCGACTGCTGGGCAAGGTACAGCTTGCAGCCTTGGGCAAGGAAGGTGATTTCCAGGTACCTCAGGTTGCTTCGGGTGTCTCATTGCCGCCCAGTGTAGCCACCCAGGAGCTCCGCAGCGCAAGGGCTGACCTGGACGCATGCCTGGATGCTCTTCAGGTGAGATCGCCGGTCGGACTGTGCGATGCCATCGGCAGGCTGGAGGAAGCGATCCATGACCAAGACAGTCCATTCCGCACATGGCTACATTGTGACCTCAAGACACAGAATGTACTGCGTTCGAAAAGCGGCCGGGTCCAGCTTCTGGACTTTGAGTTTGCAGGTTTTGGGCATGCCCTGCTGGATGCGGTTTCAGTTCGAATGGCCTTTCCGCCACCCCCGGTGCCGGTCATTAACTCCGGGCGGATGGTGCCGCCAGCCGTGGTTTGTCGCTTTGAGGACGGGTATCGTACCGGAATCGTTCGAGGAATTCCAAAAGCTGCTGACGATGACTGCTACCGGGAGGCGCTCGTGCAGGCATGTGCCCATTGGGCACTGGTGAAGCTGCTCAGCATGTGGAGAATAGACCTAAAGGAGCATCTGTCAGAGGGCAGGGCATATGACTCGGAACGACGCACCCCCCACAAGACAGGCTATGCTCGTTTTCGCCAGCAGGGAGTGGCTTACCTGCAAACGTTCGTCGTCGCGGCAGAGGAGTTTGAGCAGCTACCCATCATTCGAACCGCAGCCCGGGGGGTGATTCTGGCCTTGTTGAGAATCTGGCCTGAGATAAGGCCATTGCATTGCTTCCCGGCCTTTGTGAATGGCCCAGATGGCGGTTGAGCATTGCTGCGGCAAGGGCCCGTTGCGACGTCTTTGCGATAGTCGTTGCACAAAAGCTGCGCTACCAGAATCCTGTTGACTTTTGGCCTGGTTTGGAGTACACTGATGAGGAAGGAGGTGCAGTGGAGTCCCGCCTTGAACTGTATCTGCTCGGCCCACCGCGGCTCGAGTGCGACGGCGCGCCTATCAAGGTGAACAGGCGCAAAGCCATCGCCCTCCTGGCCTACCTTGGCGTGACGGGTGAGCGCCAGCGGCGCGATACCCTGGTGAACCTGCTGTGGCCCGAGTACGATGGTCCACGAGGTAGGACAGCTCTTCGGCGCACCCTCTACTCCCTGAGAAAGGTCCTGGGCGGTGCCTGGTTGGAAGTGGACCGGGAGGAGATCGGCCTGGTCCCCAGCGCTTGCCCTGAGCCTGTCGAAGGGCCGGCGCTCTGGGTGGATGTCGTCCAATTCCGCCAGCACCTGGCCGAGTGCGAAACCCACGGGCACCCACCCTCGCAGGCCTGCCCCGCCTGTGTACCCTCCCTGAGTGAAGCGGTAGCGCTGGTTCGTGGCGAGTTTCTGAGCGGGTTTGGCTTGAAGGACAGCGTGAACTTTGACGATTGGCAGATGTTGCAGGCCGAGGCGTTGCGGCGGGAGCTGTCCGATGCGCTGGCCGGGCTGGTGGGTTGGCACAGTGCTCAGCACGAGTTCGAACCGGCCCTGACCTACGCCAGGCGCAAGCTGGGGCTGGACCCATTGGATGAGGCGACCCAATGCCAACTGATGTGCCTCTATGCCTGGTCGGGCCGGCGGCCGGCGGCGTTGCGCCAGTACGAGGAGTGTGTGGCGGTCCTGGAGGAACACCTGGGTGTGCCCCCCCAGGAGACGACCAGGGAGCTCTACCAGGCCATCCAGGGGGGGCAGGTGCCCCCACCCCCGGGAGAGAGAAAGGAGCCAGAGACGCAGCCGCTGGCGGACCAGCGGCTGGAGCACGGGGGCGGAGTGCCATCCTTCCTGGCGGGAGACTTGGCGGTGGAGAGGCCGTTGTTTGTCGCCCGGGAACAGGAGTTGGCGCAACTGGAGGGACACCTGGAGGCGGCGCTGGCGGGCCAGGGGAAGGTGGTATTCGTGACCGGGGATGCCGGCGGGGGAAAGTCAGCCCTGATCCAGGAGTTTGCCGATCGGGCCCAGGCTGCCCACGCCGACCTGGTGATCGCCGGTGGGCACGGCAATGCGCATACGGGTGTGGGGGATCCGTACCTGCCCTTCCGGGAG
>JASFHU010000712.1:0-3393 GCA_050123055.1 Anaerolineae bacterium | reverse complement strand
TCGGCCCGAACCCAGCGCCCTTCTGGGTTCCATCCGACGCCCCGTCGGCCCGAACCCAGCGCCCTTCTGGGTTCCATCCGACGCCCCGTCGGCCCGAACCCAGCGCCCTTCTGGGTTCCATCCGACGCCCCGTCGGCCCGAACCCAGCGCCCTTCTGGGTTCCATCCGACGCCCCGTCGGCCCGAACCCAGCGCCCTTCTGGGTTCCATCCGACGGGACGTCGGCCCTATGCCGGCGGCACGCCGGGCAATCGCTCGTCGATTTCATCCAGGTCGACCGGCCGGCCAACGAGCACCTGCCGGCCCCGACCTCCTCCCTCGTCCGGCCCAACGAAATCCTGATCCTCCAACTGGTCGATCAGCCGCGCCGCACGGGGAAACCCGATATGCAGCCTGCGCTGCAGAAAGGATGCCGAAACACGCTCTCGGCCTTCGATCAACTCGACGGCTCGCCGCAACAGGTCATCGGTTTGGTCTTCGACCTCGTATCCCGTCCAGGGTGGGAACAGCTCGGTCTGTTCTTCCTCCTGCACTTGGCTGCGCCAGAACTTTGTCAGGCGGTTTATCTCCCTGTCCGAGACGAAACAGCCCTGCAAGCGGACCGGCGTTGCCTGCTGCGGCGACATAAAGAGCATGTCACCCCGGCCCAGCAGGTTTTCCGCCCCTCCCTGATCGAGGATCACGCGCGAGTCGGTTTGGCTGGTCACGGCAAAGCTGATGCGGGCCGGAAAGTTTGCCTTGATCAGACCTGTCACCACGTCGACGCTGGGTCGCTGGGTGGCAATCACCAGGTGAATGCCTGTCGCCCGGCCCATCTGTGCCACACGGCAGATGTGACGTTCCACCTCGTCCGGAGCGACCATCATCAAATCGGCCAACTCGTCGATGAGAACCACGAGGATGGGAAGCGAATCCTTGCTTTTGAGGCGCCGCACCCGCCGGTTGTATTCATCCAAGTTACGCACTCCCAGCTTGTTGAATTCCTTGTACCGCTCATCCATCTGGCTGGTGACCCACGCCAGCGCCCCCACCACCTGCTCCGCTTGTACTACCACCGGTGCCAGCAGATGCGGGATGCCGTTGTAGCCGACGAGCTCGACCATCTTTGGATCGATCATCAACATCTGGAGGTCTTCCGGATCGTTGTTGAACAACAAGCAGCAGATGACGGCGTTCATGCACACGCTCTTGCCCGAACCGGTGGCGCCAGCGATCAGCAGGTGGGGCATCAGCCCCAGATCCACAACCACCGACAGCCCCGATACATCCTCGCCCAACGCAAGCGCCAACTGCGAATCGGTGAAATTGAACTCATCCGATTCCATCACCCCCCGTAGCGCGACGACCGAGATCGATTCGTTTGGCACCTCCAGACCCACCACCGGGCGGCCCGGCACCGGTGCCTCGATGCGAATAGGCGACGCGGCCAGGGCCAGGCTCAGGTCGTTGGCCAGCCTGGCGATGCGCGCGACCCGCACCCGCTGGTGTTGCACCTCCCCGCCAACCCTGCGCTCGATGTAGCCGGGATCCAGGCCAAATTGAGTGACTGCCGGCCCTTGGTTCACCTCGACGACACTGGCCGGCACTCCAAAGCTCTCCAGCGTGTCCTCGATGATGTGCACCTTTCGGCGCACGTCGGTGTCGCCATACGATTGGGGAGAACTCGGATCCAGCAGGTCAAGCGACGGCAGAGTGCCGTCCACCGGCCTTGGCTTGGCCTTCTTGCGTGTCCTCGATCTCTTTGACCGTTTCTTGCCTGCCTTCTTCTTGGCCGGCTCTGGCTCTTTCTCCCACCAGGGCTCTTCTTCCAGCTCCGGTGCTACCGGTGTCCCCTGTCGGGTCGACCGCCAGCGGCCATACGCGGCCGCCACCGTCCGTATCTGCCGCCAGCTCCAGTCTTTCATGTCCTCCCACGACACCGATAGCAACAAGAGAAGGGAAGCCATGAGCAGGGCCAACAGGACCACCGACCCAACAATCGGACCCAGACCCTCCATCAGCAGCACAGCCAGCGCCCAGCCGATGTAGCCGCCGCCCCTGCCCTCTTGGGCAACCAGGGTAGACTCGTCAGGCCCCAGGCGGATGACCAGTGGTGCATGGCTGGCGATCAAGATCACCAGCACCAGGGTTTCCAGGGCTACCAGCGTGGATGGAGGGAGGGGCAATCGCTCGTACAGATCTTGCCACACCAGCCGCAGTCCCGCCACACCCAGGGCCAGGCTCAGCGGGTAGGCCATCCAACCAAACAATTGGCTTACCGCACTGATCCACCAGCCCAGCACCGAGCCGGTCGAAACCCCCACCAGCCCCAAAAAGGTCACGACGGCCAGAAGCACCAGCACGAGGCCGATGATCTGTCGCTGCCCCCTCCCCAGCTTGAACTGCCAGTTCTGCCAGGGCCGCCAGCTCCGCAAACTCTGCAGTTTCTGTCCCAGGGCTGATTGCTTCTTGGCCTTTTTTGTGCGCTTGCGGCTCATAAGATGTCCTTCAGCCGGACACTGCCCTTCCCGTGCCGTGCGCCTTGCGCAGGCTGAGTCCCAGACGCTGGTTGGACTGGTCTACCTTCAATACCAGCACCTGTACCACGTCCCCCTCGCGCACGATGTTTCGTGGGTGCAACAGGCTCCCCTCTGCCAGTTCGGAAATGTGGACCAGACCCTCGACACCTTCTTCGATCCGGACAAATGCCCCAAAGCTCACTACGTTCGTGACCGTACCTTTGAGCAACTGGCCTGCCTGGTAGCGTTCTTCCACGCCCACCCAGGGATTGGGGTGCAACCGCTTCAAGCTTAGGGCAATGCGCCCCTCATCGGGACTCACCCCCAGTACATAGACCTCCACTTCCTGGCCCGGCATCACGACATCGCTGGGTTTGCTCACTCGGTCCCACGAGAGTTCCGAGATGTGGACGAGCCCTTCAACGCCGCCGAGGTCTACGAACGCACCAAACGCGGTCAGATTGGTGACCACACCGTGGCACTTGTCGCCTGGATGCAGACTTTTCAGAATGGCCGCCGGCGTCATGTCGGTCATGGTCGCTCGCTCAGAAAACACCAGGCGATTCTGCTGGCGATCCACTTCGATCAGCCGAACCTCCAGCACAGTGTCGATGTAGCGAGCCAATTCTGCAACCCGATCGCGAGGTTGCTGGCATCGCGGCATCTCCTTCAAGTGAGAGGCCGGCACAAAACCCTGTAGGCCATTCCAGTCAACCAACAACCCGCCACGGTTCGCGCCCGAAACCCTGAGGTGGAACAACTCACCCTGATCCAGGGCGAGCCGTGCCGCCTGCCATCCATGGTCTCCGTCTGAATCACGGTCTCCATCAGCGCCAGACTGCAGATCCACGTTCAAGATTCGGAATGTCTCTTGGGGATCCTCTGGAGGGACGACG
>JASFHU010000711.1:0-3394 GCA_050123055.1 Anaerolineae bacterium | reverse complement strand
ATCGTCCTGGCCGCCACCGAGCCGTTGATCCTGAGTGCGAACGTGGACGAAGTGGACGTGGCCCAACTGGCCGAGGGCCAGACGGCGTACCTTACCTTTGACGCGCTGGACGACGAGGGGGTTAGCGGGACGGTGATCTATATCGCGCCCTCGTCGACCAATGTGGGGGGCGCTGTAGCCTATGCCATCGAGGTCAGCTTTGTGCCGGGAGCACTCCCGGTGCGGCTGGGGATGACGGCCGATGTGGACATCGTGACCGACAGTGCGGAAAACGCGCTGCTGGTGCCCAACCGGGCCATCGAGGCCGACCGGGCGGCGGGCCGCTACTATGTCACCCGCCAGCTAACGGACAGCACGACGGAGCGGCTGGAGGTGGTCATTGGATTGCGGGACGAGTCGAACACCCAGATCCTGGAGGGGCTGGAGGAGGGCGACCGGTTGGCGCTGCCTGAGGTGCCGGAACAGGGACAGATGGAGGGACAGTTTGGACCGGGCCAGGGCGGCGGCATGCCCTTCGGCGGCGGGATGTAACAGTCCGAGTGGGTCCTGGGGACCCACGGATAGGAGATAAGACCATGATCGAGATCAAGAACGTAACCAAAGTGTACCAGATGGGCGAAGTCGAGGTCCACGCCCTGCGGGGCGTGTCGCTCCAGATCAAAGATGGCGAGTTTCTAACCATCATGGGACCGTCGGGCAGCGGCAAGTCGACACTGATGAACCTGCTGGGCTGCCTGGATTCGCCTACGGAGGGTATCTATACCCTCCACGATCGCGACGTGAGCCACCTGACCGATGCGCAACTGGCGCACATCCGCAACCAGGAGATCGGCTTTGTCTTTCAGCAGTTCAACCTGCTACCCCGTACCTCGGCATTGCGCCAGGTGGAGCTGCCGCTGATGTACGGGGGCGTCAGCGCCCGGGAGCGCAACAAGCAGGCCCGGGCGGCGCTGGAGGCGGTGGGGCTGGGAGACCGGATGGGGCACAAGCCCGACGAGCTGTCGGGCGGCCAGCAACAGCGGGTGGCCGTTGCCCGGGCACTGGTGACGCAGCCCAGCATCATCATGGCCGACGAGCCGACCGGCAACCTGGATACCAGGTCGGGCGAGGAGGTCCTGACCATCTTTCAGCAGCTCAACGAGCAGGGCATCACGGTCATCTTTGTGACCCACGATCCCGAGATCGCCGAGTATAGCCGGCGAACGATCCACATTCGGGATGGATTGATCGAGAGAGATGAGCCTGTGAATGGGAACGGGGTATCTTCTCAATACGTGGGGGCGGGGTGTGTACGGGCGGCTTTGCCGGCCGTACACACCCCATCTTCCCCGATCTATTGAAAAGATACGGAATGGGAACGGATATCACTAGGACGGAGAGAAACCAATGAGTATCGTTGAGAGTTTACGCACGGCCCTGGCCGGGCTGACCACCAACAAGATGCGCGCTGCGCTGACCATGCTGGGCATCATCATCGGCGTGGCCTCTGTGGTGGCGCTCCTGTCGGTGGGGGAAGGGGTCGAGGCCATGATCACCGGCGAGATCCAGGGGTTGGGCTCCAACCTGGTCTATGTCACCGCTGATCAGCCGGACGATTCGACGGCGCCGGCCGACCTCACCACCGCCGATGCCGAGGCGCTGGCTGATCCAGTCAACGCCCCCGCCCTGGTGGGTGTGGCGCCAACAATGCAGGGAAACCTGCGGGTAGATCACGGCGACGAGGGCGCCAACTTGATGGTCAGCGGCACGACCGAACAGTACGCCGGCATCCGCAGCCTGGAGCTGAGTATGGGCGGCTTTTTGACCGAGACCGACCTGGACGACCAGGCCAGGGTGGCGGTCCTGGGATGGAGCGCCTACAGCGACCTCTTTGAAGACGGCGAGTACCCCATCGGCCAGACCATCACCATCGACGACATCCGCTTTGAGGTGGTCGGGGTCTTGGAAGAGATGGGCGGCTTTGGCAGCGACGATGACACGGTTTACGTGCCGCTGACCACGGCCCAGACGCGTTTCTTCCCGCAGCGCACCCTGTCGGGCGAGCGCCCCGTGGCGGCCATCTTTGCCAGCGCGGCAGACGAGACCCAGGTCGACGCGGCCAGCGCGCAGATGACGCAGATCCTTCGCGAGCGGCACGACCTGGGCATTGACGACGCCGACGACTTTCAGGTCACGAGCCAGCAAGCGGTGTTAGAACTGGCCAGCCAGATCACGGGGGTGCTGACCATCTTCTTGGGGGCCATCGCCGGCATCAGCCTGCTGGTGGGCGGCATCGGCATCATGAACATCATGCTGGTTTCCGTCACCGAGCGGACCCGCGAGGTGGGCATCCGCAAGGCGGTGGGTGCCACCAAACGCGATATCCTGCTGCAGTTCCTGTTGGAGGCCATCGTGTTGAGCATCGTGGGGGGATTTCTGGGCATCGCGCTGGGGATCACGGGGGCCAACCTCATCTCCAACCTGACGCCCGATCTGGCGACCAGAGTGACCGTGGGGACTGTGGCCCTGGCGGCCGGAGTGGCCAGCGCAGTAGGGTTGGTTTTTGGCGTCTATCCGGCCATACGGGCCGGCAACCTGCGGCCGATTGAGGCGCTGCGGTACGAATGATTCGGCGGCGGTCGGGAGACCTGGCCGAACTTGATGGTGGCGGTCGGGAGACCTGGCCGAACCTGGTTAACGATCCATGACTTTGGTCATGGCCTGAATTGTGACGAATGGTACTTGCGCCGCTATTGGTTTGCTGGTAAGATGGGTTCACCGGGTGTGTTCGCGTTCTGTGCCTCTCAAAGAGGGTCACACATCTAGAATGCAGGGATTGGAAATGCCTTGGGCGGGTCTCTGACCCGCGCGTCGTGCGTGTACCGGCCGGGATAGCGCGAACACGAGAGAGGAAGCCAGGCTATGAAGAGGGTTTTGATCATCGGGGGCTTGATACTGGTGGCCCTGCTGATCGTTGGTGGGTTCTTTTATCTACGTCAGCAACGGCTGGATTTGGCGGAGGCCGAGGCGGAGACCCCTACCGCCGCTGTCACACGGGGCAGCATCGAGGAGGTGGTGAGCGCCACCGGCAACGTCATCGCCGACCAGCAGGCATCCTTGACCTTTGCCTCCAGCGGCGAGATTGCCGAGGTGCTGGTCGACAAGGGACAGCAGGTCGAGCTGGGTGAAATCCTGGCCCGGGTGGACACGACCTCGCTGGAGTGGCAGATCGCACGCTCCCAGGCCAGCCTGGAGACGGCCCAGGCGCGCCTGGAACAGGTGCAGAAGCCGGCCAGCGCAGAGGATCTGGCCTCGGCCCAGGCCGCCCTCGATAGCGCCCTGGCCAACTATGACCGGGTCCAGGCCGGCCCCAGCGCAGAGGATCTGGCCTCAGCCCAGGCAGCGCTGGACAGCG
>JASFHU010000710.1:0-3399 GCA_050123055.1 Anaerolineae bacterium | reverse complement strand
CGTCGGCATCCCGACCTTGAGTGTTTCCAAGCAGGCCGTTATGCCGATGTTCTATGCAGAGTAGTCGACAGGTTCGTGGCACACCAACAAGTTGGGGAGTCCGGAGTCCTAGACTTGTCTGGGCATGTCCGAGGTAGAGGCCAGATGAAGCAATGCTGCAGGAGAGAGAAACCCGATAGGCAACGGGGTCAGGGATTGGTAGAGTTTGCCATGGTGATTTCCCTGCTGCTCCTGTTGATCTTTGGCATAATCGATTTCGCCCGTGTCTTTTTCGGTTACGCCACCATGGCCAATGGGGTGCGCGAGGGGGCGCGCTACGGCATTGTGCACCCCGAGGATGAGGCCGGGATGAAGGCGGCAGCGCGGGCCATGATGGTCGTGATCGGCGCCTCGGCGGATGTGCAGGTCAACTACCCCGACAAGAATGTCGATGGCAGCGACTGCAAGACTCACCTGTGCACCATCCAGGTGGTCGCCACCAGCAATTTTCCGGTCTGGACGCCCATCATTCCCAATATTCCGATGACGGCCATGGCCACGATGCACATCGAGTGAGCTGCCGGCTGCGCTAGGAAAGAGGAGTACTCTTCATGAGCGAGAAGGATCTTGAAAAAATGAGGGGCCAGTCGATCATCCTGGTTGCCGCTGCGCTGGTCGCCCTGGTCCTGTTAGTCGCTATCACCGTCGACATGAGCGATGCCTACTACCATCGCCGCACGGCCCAGAACGCCGCCGACGGCGCCGCGCTGGCCGGGGCCGGGGAGCTGGCCCGCCAGATCAACGCCGAGGCCCGCAACGACCAGAACATCGAGATTCAGATGAACGACTTTGCCCAGCGCAACGACATCGTGGATAGCAATCCGGCCGACCCGGCGGACAACAAGAACGTCTTGGGCTACTACCTGGACGTCGACCACAACCGCATCATGACCGTCGGCGCCGGGACCGTCCCCGACCCGGTCTGGGGCATCGAAGCCATCACCTATATCACCGCGCCCACCTACTTTGGCGGCATCTTTGGCCTCAGCGGCCTGCCTCTTGAGGCCGATGCCACCGTCTACTTTGGCGCGGCCTGCGGCGCTGGCTGCGTGGTGCCCATCGCCACCCACACCGATACCATCGCCCTCGTCGCTCCCAGCGATGGAGTCACGCCCTGTGTCAACATTTGGAACGGGGAGGGGCCGGGGAATTTCGGCTGGCTCAACTGGTCCTGGCAGATCGCCAATCCCAAGGCCGGGGCGGCCACGCCGCCAGAAGAGTGCAAGACCGACGACTGTAGCTCTAATTGCCTGGGAGAGAATCTGGATCCATTCGCCGACTGCTCAAGCGGCTGGATCGCGGTTGGGGACTGGGCCGCCGGCACCACGGGCGTCAGCAACGACGTCAAGATCCGCCGCCACCTGCAGGAGTACATCGGCATCGAAGAGAAACCAAACGACGACGGGGTCTTTGACCCCATCGAGTTTGTCGTGGTAGTTTATGGACCGGGGGAGAATACGACAGATGGTTGGATTGGCTACAATGGCGTGATTACGGATGGGACGGGCTGTGGCAAGGCCACCGACCCCGAGACCATGCACGGTCAGTTCTACAATGTGGTCGGTTTCGCCAAGATGCAGTTGCTGGGCTACAAGTTGTCCCAGGGCGATGCCTATGATCCTGTGCTCCCACCCTGGCCAAGTTTTAGTTACACCGAGTGTATCACAATGGGCGTGGTTCCACCCAACAACGGCAACCGGCTTACGGCAGTCTTCCGGGAATGGGTAGATGGAGCGGGAGGTAGCTGCAGCAGCGTCAGCACGGTGAACGCACTTACTTTGGACGATTAGCAGGCGGTCTGCCGTTCAAGGCCCGATGGGTCTATGGCTATGGGGCCGTGACCGGAGCCGGTGCCCGGATTTCGGATCATGGCCCATGCACCTCAAGAATGATAACAACGGTTCGGGGTAGGCAAGACCACCATCGCCGTTCCGCATTTGGACGTACCCTGCTAGCCGTTTTTGGGCGGAGGCCAGTCCTGGCCCCTGCCGCCTTTAGCCCATAAATCGAGCTTGTGATGCTTGCGTTGACTTTTTGCCGGATTGTGCTATAATCGTGCACAGGTTCCGGGTCCTGGGGGGGCGCCCCGGCTGGCGAGCAGCCGACCATCATTCTGGCTATCCCCACATCACAATCTACCTGTAGCCCACGTCGGCTCAGCAACATCAGCGGAGGGTGGATTCTATGAAACGTCGCAGTTTATTGTGGTTCGTTGCCAGCGCCATCTTGGCCCTTCTGGCTGGTGTCATGGCCATGGTCTTCCTGGGCTCCCGGGATACAGGCCCAACCCAGCCCCAGGTGGAACAACAGCCCGTGGTGGTGGCGCGCAATCCCATCGCCGCCAACGACGTCATCCGCGTCGACAATGTCACGCTGGAGGAGCGGGACCAGATCCCCACCGGCGCAGCCGTGGAGGTGGGCGACGTCGTCGGCGCGACGACCCTGCGGGACATTGCCCAGGGCGAGGTCATCAAGGTCCAGGATCTGCGCATCTTTACCGGCACCATGGTCTCTCTCCTGCCCGATGACAAGATCGCCGTCGCGCTGCCGGCCAACGACATCCTCAGCAAGTGGGGCGCCGTGCTGCCGGGAGACCATGTCGACGTTCTCTTTACCCTGGACGTCATCCTCGAGAAGCCCATGTACGTCACCGACATCAGGACCTCCGAGGAGGCGGCACTCTACAACATCGAACGCGACCAGAGCATGGACGAGGTCACGGCCTTGACGCTGCAAAACCTGGAAGTCCTGCAGATCATCCAGGAGCCCCAGCCCGAGGGCCAGACAGCCGAGGAGGCGCCCCAATTGCCCCTGCGGGCCCTGATCCTCCAGGCCGACCCGCAGGATGCCGTGGTGCTCAAGTACCTCCAGGACTCGGTCGGCTCCATTCAGTTGGCCTTGCGCGGGCCCGAAAACGATACCCTGTTCAACGTGCAGCCGGTGAACATAAACTATCTGATGTTGCGCTATGGCATTGTACTGCCCCAGCCCTTGGAATGAGGGAGATCGTCCATGAGTTTTGACAGTGTCTCGATTCCACTGACCAAAGTCAGGGTTCTGGTCGTGCCCGGCTCCGATCCGGTCGGCGACTGGGTGGCCGACGTGGTCAGGGCGCAGCCGGACATGGACCTGGTTGATGTGGTCCGCGAGCTCCCACAGGTCCTCCCGGCCCTCGAGCGAACGTCGCCCGACGTTATCGTGGTCGATATCGCTAGCGGGATCCTGCAGCAAAGCGAGCTGCTCAGCCATCTGGCCGGGCCTGTGTCCGGTGCAGCGGTCATTGTCATGGCCATGTTGGGCGAGGTGGACATGGTTCGCCAGGCCATGCTCTACGGCGCCCAGGGGTTCCTGCTCAAACCC
>JASFHU010000709.1:0-3404 GCA_050123055.1 Anaerolineae bacterium | reverse complement strand
AGCACCTCATAGATGCCGGCGTTGTTGACCAGTATGTCAACCACTCCCCATTGGTCCAACACAGCGCCGACGACGTGCTGGATCTGTTCCTTGTCGGTCACGTCCATCTGGAATCCGAGTCCATGGCCTCCCAATGCCTGGATCTCGGCGAGCGCCCTGTCGAGCAGTGAGGTATTGATGTCGCATAGAGCGACTCGCGCTCCCTCTCGGGCAAAGGCCAGCGCAATCCCCTGGCCGATGCCACGGCCCGCCCCGGTGACGATGGCGACCTTGTCCTTCAAGCGCATATGCCAAACCTCAGGGTAAAAGGCTCCGCGCCAGAGGCAGCACCCCTGGCGCGGAGCCTTTCACGTCACTCCTTGATCAGGTGATCCTTGCGGTACTTTTCGGGGATGAAGGGTGGCGCCACCGCG
Source organism: Anaerolineae bacterium (assembly GCA_050123055.1). Classification (GTDB taxonomy): domain Bacteria; phylum Chloroflexota; class Anaerolineae; order JAAYZQ01; family JAAYZQ01; genus JASFHU01. The sequence continues at coordinate 2,991 of JASFHU010000709.1, read as the reverse complement.
GAAACCACCTTGAGGATCTCGTCCCCATCATTGATCAACTGGTGGACGGCCTTTGGCGGCACAAAGACTGTGACGCCCGGCTCGAGGAGGGCCTCTTCGTCGTCAACTCTGATGCGGCCCTTGCCGGCGGCACAGTAAAAGACCTCTTCCTGGTCTTCGTGGGCGTGAGCATTGCTGGAGAAACCCGGATCCACCGAACTGGTCCCCAGCCAAAGATACTGGCTACCCATGTTCTCAGGTGTGACCAGGTGCCGGATGACCCGTTGATGGGGCGGCCCGATGCGATCGCCCTCGACGTCCTGCTCGCGTATGTACTTCATCGTAACCTCCTCCTTGGCCCCAGATGTGGTATGAAATCGATTATCGATTATCCTTGGCTCTATTGTACTGTATTCCAGCAGGGTGTCAAGTCGGGGTGCCACCCAGATGTTGGCCTTGACATTTGACAAAGCGCCAAAAGGTGGTAGAATATACTCGCGAGAATCGATAATCGTTTATCGCTTGCTTCGCTTGAGTGCAAAACATGATCCCAGGTCGGTCTCGATCTAGGGCTCAGAGCATCATGGACTTGCGAGTTGCTCCCATCATTGGAGAGATGACATGACTTCAACACGTCTACAATCCAACTCTGCGGCCGAAGGCAAGCACATACCGCGCGTCGTTCTGAGCGAGCGGGTCAAGGAGTATATCGTCGAAGCGGTCTTGAGCGGCGAACTCAAGCCGGGTGAGCGGATCGTCGAAAGCTCGCTGGCTCGAGAGCTGGGGGTGAGCCAGGCGCCCGTACGCGAAGCTATCCGCGACCTGGTTCTATTGGGATTCCTCGAGAGCCAACCTTACAAAGGAACCTCTGTTCGCTCCTTGACGCCCGAGGAACTGTGGGAAACCTACACAGTGCGCGCTGCACTGGAGTCTCTCGCCGCCCGTCTGGCGGCCACTCACCTGACCGAGGATGACGTGGCGGCCTTGCAGAGCATCCTGGAGGAGATGATGGAGGCTGCGCGCCGGAAAGATATGGACAAGCTGGCTCAGCTTGATAACGAGTTTCACGAGACGATCTTGCAGATCTCCAGGAACAAGACGTTGTACCAGTTGTGGAAGACGCTGCAGTATGGGACCTGGAGCATCGTCACCTACCGCATCACCAGCTACGAGCCGACCTATCTTGCCTCCAGGCACCAGGACTTGCTCAAGGCCCTGCAGTCCGGCGATCCGGAAACCGCGATGCACGTCATGCAGCATCACATCGAGGACATGGGCAAGCCGCCAGAGGATATGAGGCTGGAGAATGATTAAGCGAGTGGAACTGGTTGCTGTCGCCTCGCTAGGCCCCCGCCAATCCAGGTTGGGGGTCTTGTGCGTCAGGATGGCACGAAGATGTGGTACCACGATCGACTGGAGCCATCGTGGCAGCGCAAGACCCTCGAGGAGGCGCAGGGATTATTCAATGAACTGGGCATGGTGTCAGAGTTTTGGCAACTGAGTGCCCAGGGTGGGAGGAACGATGAGTAAGGAGCTCAAGGAAGGACCCCCAGAGGATTTGACCAAGGAACAACTGCTGGGCATGTATCGGCGCATGCGGTTGATCCGCCGGTTCGAGGACACGGCGCAGAAATACTTTGAAGCCGGCGAGATGACAGGATTCCTGCACCTGTCACAGGGCCAGGAGGCAGTGCCGGTGGGTACCTGCACTGCGTTGCGCAAGGACGACTATATCACCAGCACCCACCGCGGGCATGGAGATGTGTTGGCCAAAGGCTGCGAGGTCAAATACATGTTCGCCGAGCTGTATGGACGGACCACCGGCTACTGCAAGGGCAAGGGTGGCTCGATGCACATCGCCGATTTTAGCCAGGGTATCATCGGGGCCAATGGGATCGTCAGTGGTGGCCTGCCGATCATCACCGGCGTCGGTCTGTCGGCCAAAATGCGAGGAACCGATCAGGTAGCCGTTTGCTTCTTTGGCGACGGAGCTACCGCGGAGGGTGGTTTTCATGAGGCAATGAACCTGGCCTCGCTCTGGCAGATCCCGGTCATCTTTGTCTGCCAGAACAACCTTTTCGGCCTCTCGACTCCCTGGGAAAAGACCGCCTACGACTGCGATCTGGCCCAGCGAGCTCGGTCGTACCATATACCCGGCGATTGCGTGGATGGCATGGATGCCATCGAGGTTTACCGCTCGGTCAAGGTAGCGGTGGACCGGGCGCGGGCGGGGGGTGGTCCCAGCTTTATCGAGGCCAAGACTTATCGTTTCCTGGGTCACTATGTCGGCGATCCCGCGCTCTATATGCCACCTGACGAGCGTGAGGCATGGCGCAAGAGGGATGCGATCCCCAAACTGGGCGGACAGCTCAAGGCATGGGGATACATGACCGATGAGGAGGACGAGCAGATGTCGGCTGGCGTCGAAGCTGAGCTGCAGGCTGGCGTCGAGTATGCCCGTTCCAGCCCGATCCCTGCGCCGGAGGAAGCGCTCACCGATCTGTACGTCCACTTTGACTACGCTGGGAATCCGCTCTAGGGGGGACATCATGCGCGAAATCACCTATCGAGATGCACTCAAAGAAGCATTGATGGAGGAAATGAAGCGCGACGAGCGCGTGTTTCTCCTGGGCGAGGATATTGCTGATCCGTTCGGTAGTGCCTACAAGGTCACGTTGGGACTGTCGCCTGTTTTTGGCACCGACCGTGTCATCCAGACTCCCATCAGCGAGCAGGGTTTTGCGGGGGCAGCGGTCGGAGCAGCCATCACCGGACTACGGCCGGTGGTGGAGTTCATGTATATCGACTTTACCACCATGGCCATGGACCAACTGGCCAACCAGGCGGCCAAGATCCGGTACATGTCGGGTGGGCAGGCCAAGGTGCCGGTCGTCTTTCGCACCCAGGGCGGGCCAGGTCGCTCGTCGGCCGCCCAGCACGCCCAGAGCCTGGAAGCCTGGTTCCACCACCTGCCGGGCTTGCTGGTAGCCATGCCCTCCACACCCCACGATG
>JASFHU010000708.1:0-3404 GCA_050123055.1 Anaerolineae bacterium | reverse complement strand
CGCCAGGGCCAATAGCTCGTCCCGCTCGTCTGCGACGTCCCCGTCGGGGAAGGTGAGAGCGCGTAGCGGAGCGGTCAGCCCGGCCAGGTAAGCCTCCAACTGCTGCCGGAACTGGGCTGCCGTGGACCGGTCGGGGATCTCGTGCGCCAGGGCCGTCCGCAGGACATCCGCCAGCACCGGTGGCAGGGCATCAAGCTGCGGGTATTGCGATGGATGGTCTCTGGGGTCGTCGTCTGTGAGCAAGTGGTAGGCTGTGGCCGCCAGCGAGTATACGTCCGATCGGGGCTCGGAATGTCCCCGGTAAAGCTCAGGCGCCGCATAGCCTACGGTGCCGTAGACGCTGTCCTTCTTTTGACTTGGTTGGCCTGAAGCCCGTAGATAGCGGGTCTGGGCGGTGCCAAAATCGACCAGCACCGCTCGCCGGCTGTTCCCTTCGACAATGATGTTGCCCGGCTTGATATCGTTGTGGACCACCGGCGGCTGCTGGCGGGCCAGGTACTCCAGCACTTGGCAGATCTGGATCGTGTAGCCCAACACCTCTTCCGTGGGCAGGAGCTTGGCCGGCACACCTTGGCCGCTGGCCTCATCCTCGCGGGTCAGCCACTTTCTGAGATCGGGTCCCTCTATATACTCCATCACCAGGTAGTTGTGGCCTTGCTCGGAAAAGTAGGCATACAGATCGGGGATCCCCGGATGTTTCAAGTCACCTAGGGTTCGGGCCTCGGCCTCAAAGCGCTCGAGTGCTTTCTCTCGCTCCTGTTTGTTGGCAGGATCATAATACTCGACCACCTCCTTGAGAACCGCCAACCGGTCGAATGCCTTGGTCTGGGCCACCAGCCAGACGGCTCCCATACCCCCTTTGCCCAGGGGGCGCACAATCCGGTACGCGCCGCCATCCAGCAACTGCCCCACCTGCAGGCGGGCAGCCCCGGCGCTCAAGGGGGTCTGGCAGGAAGCACAGTAGCGAGCACCTGGCCGGTTCAGACGGCCACAGTCAGGACAGGGAACGTTCAAAACCTACTCCTCGTGCCACAGTCACCAAGCCGGGCCTGGCCCGGCATCCAGTCAACATCGAAACCGTCTCTATCTCCTCAACACAGCCCTTGCGACCTCCCAGACCATCGCGCCGCCCACCAGGACCAATGCCGGTAGCAAGTAGGCGGCCACCAGCGCCAGCGGCAGCGCCTGGAAGAAGGTCCACAGCAGGCCCAACAGATCGGGTGTCTGGTCTCTCCAGGCCCACCACAGCACGACCATCACCGCGGCCAGCGCCAGCGTTTCCGCCACCAGCACGGCTACACCGTTTCGCGACCGCATCAGGGTACGAAAGGTGCGCATCCAGAGGTGGAACCCCCGCCGCGCGCCGCGTGCCAGCAGGCGGCCCAGTGGGCGCAAGCCGGCCAACAGGCGTCGCCAGGCCTCCTTGAATACTCCGAGCCTGACCTCTGCCGGGATCGAAATCCGGGCACCCCGTCTCGGCACGCAAGTGATGATCGCCTGGTGCTCCCGCCGCAGGGGCAGCGCCGTCGCATCCACCCACACCGCAACCGACGCCTCCGCGCCACTCAGGCACCCGGCCTGTTCCGATTCAAAGTCCAGCCAGGGCACCGACGCGCTGAACGTCCCCTGCGCGTATCCCCGTCCCTCATTCCGCAGCCTCAGCTGCCGCACGGCCGTTTTGCTGCCGGCCGGGTTCCCAGCCCCTCGTGCCACCCGCCCGAAATCCAGTGCCTGGGGCTCGACCACCAGTCGGGGCATGGCCAGTCGCGGGTCCAGGCGCCGCAGAAACCCTTCCAGTGCGGCATCGGCGTTCGACTCCAGCCTGGCCGACTTGGCCTTGCCCACCAGGTCATGGCGGCTTCGATCGCGGAACCAGCGGTCAAAATCACCGTCGGCCAGGTGCCGGCGCGCCTCCGGCCAGTGCTGATCGCAGAGAGCCACCAACTCTGCTGTCGTATGGGCCACCGTTCCACTGCGAAAGACGAACGGCTGGCCCCCCTCGTCCGGGATCAGCCAGGCTTCCAGCGCCTGGCGGTAGCCCGACGCACTGCTGCGGCGGCGAACCTCCGGGTGCAACGCCCGCGATAGGGCATCGGCCAGAGGCCCGGGCAGGCTCCCCGATTGCGGAAAATGAAAAGGGTGCGCGCCCGGATCGTCGTCCGTCAAGAGATGGTAGACCGTGGCCGCCAGCCCGTACACGTCCGAGCGCGGCTCGGAAAGCCCCTGGTACAGCTCTGGGGCAGCATAACCCGCCGTGCCAAACGCAGTAGAGGCTCCCCGGTCCAACCGCGCTTGCGTTGCCCACTGGGTGCGGGTCCTGGCTGTGCCAAAGTCCACCAGCCGTACCTCCCCGCTATTGCGGTCTATGATCAGGTTGGCTGGCTTGATGTCCTGGTGCACCACCGGCGTGGACTGGTCGGCCAGATACTCCAACACCCTGCAGATCCGGATGGCGTGGCGTACTACCTCCTCAGCAGCCAGCGGGCGCGCAGCGACGATTCGTCCCAAAGGATCGGCGTGGGTCACCGCGCGCTCCATCGTCTCACCTTCGATATACTCCATGACGATGTAGTGGCGCCCCGCCTCCGTGAAATAGCTATAGATCCGCGGGATGCCCGGGTGGCTCAGCTCCGCCAGCAGACGGGCCTCGGTCTCGAAGCGACTCTGGGCCTCCCGCGCCTCGTCGGGATCCGTGGGATCGTAGTAGTCCAGCAGCTCCTTAACCACGCACTTGCGATCGAAGGCTCCTGTATCGGCAGCCAGATACAGGGCGCCCATCCCTCCTCTGCCCAACGGCTCGAGGATACGATAGGCGCCAGCGCGCATCATATGGCCCGCGTGCAGGGGCGACCAGCCCGGCGCGCGGAGCGAACGCCCGCACCTTTCACAGAAACGGGCGCTCGGCCGATTCAGGTGATCACATCCCGGCTCCGGACAGGGTTGCATGATTTCAGGGAAACTGGGGCTTGTCCGCTCCCCAATCTACCGCCCCCTACTACCCTGTCTTCAGTATCGTCGACACCCGGCCAAAGCGGACCTCATCGCCGTCCTTGACCGCTTGCCTGGTCTTGGGCGCAACCTTCTGCTTGTTGACAAAGGTAAAGTTTGTGCTGTCCAGGTCCTCGACGAAATAGTTGCCGCCTTCCACGATCAGGCGCGCATGGCGGCGTGAGATCCCTCCCTCTTCGCCTTCGTGAGGTGTCATATCCACGTCAGGGTATACACCGCTCACCGGGTCTTCGCGCCCAATCAGGATCTCCTCGCCGGCCGGCAGCGGAATCTCGGCACCCGAAGCCACCACCACCAGGCGAGGTCCCGCCGGGGCGGGAGCAGGCGCCGCAGCCGCTGGCGCCTCGTCCGCCGGAGCTGGGGCGGGTGCCTCCCTCAGCGCAAAACCACAGGCG
>JASFHU010000707.1:0-3409 GCA_050123055.1 Anaerolineae bacterium | reverse complement strand
GCGAGCATGGGATTCTGCTGATTGTGGACGAGGTACAGTCCGGATTTGGTCGCACGGGCAAGTGGTTCGCCTTCCAGCACTTTGATGTCGAGCCCGACATTGTGATCATGGCCAAGGGCCTGGCCTCTGGCTTCCCGCTTAGCGCCATCGCGGCGCGGGCCGAGCTGATGCAGCACTCGCCGATCGGCTCGCAGGGCGGCACCTATGGCGGGAACGCGGTCTCGTGCGCCGCCGGGGTGGCCACCCTGGGTGTCCTGGGGGATGAGGGCCTGATCGACAACAGCGCCAAGATGGGCGCCCGGCTCCTGGAGCAGCTCAAGGGATTGCAGGCTCGCTTTCCGGTCATCGGTGAGGTGCGTGGCCTGGGCCTGATGGTCGGCGTCGAGTTCACCACGGCTGATGGCGAGCCGGACAAGGCGACGGCCAAGGCGGTCATGGAAGCGTGCCTGGAGCGCGGCCTGGTGCTGCTCACCTGTGGCACCTATGGCAACGTAGTACGCTGGATCCCGCCCCTGGTCATCGACGATTCCCACCTCGACGAGGCGCTGGGGATATTCGCGGCCGCCCTGGAGGCCGTGACGGCTGCCGGCTAGGGGCCGATCGCCATCTGGCTTTGGAGCAACCATGACGAGTCTCGATCTCTTGTACGGGCACGGGCACGTTCAGGTATCGCTGGCCGGCGCCAACCTGTTGGGCGTGTTAGAGCCGCGCCGTCTGGGGCAGCCTGCTGACGAGAACGCCCTCCTGCGCGGCGCCCTGGCTCAGCCGATCGGCACACCCCGCCTGCGCGACCTTGCCCAGGCAGGACAGCGGGTCGTGATGGTCACCAGCGACCTGACCCGGCCCTGCCCGTCGGAACGTCTCTTGCCCTACCTGCTGGACGAGCTACAGGCCGCCGGTGTCCCGGATGCTGACATCACCGTCGTGCTGGCCCTCGGCCTGCACCGTCCGATGACCGAGGCCGAGATGGAGGCGGCCGTTGGCGCAGACCTGTACCAACGCCTGCGGGTCATTAACCATGACCCTGTCGATATCGTGCCGATGGGCACCACCTCGAGGGGCACGCCCGTCGAGATCGCCCGCGCCGTCGTGGAGGCGGACCTGCGTGTCTGCGCCGGCAACCTGGAGCTCCACTACTTTGCCGGCTATTCCGGCGGCGCCAAGGCGATCCTGCCTGGCTGTGCCTCCCGGGCCACCGTACAGGCCAACCACGCCATGATGGTCAGGCCCGAAGCGGCTGCCGGCCGTCTGGACGGCAACCCGGTCCGCGCCGACCTGGAGGAGGGGGCTGCCATGGTCGGTATCGACTTTGTCCTGAATGTGGTGGTCGACAGTCAGCACCGCATCCTGGGGGCGGTGGCCGGTGACGTGACCGCAGCCCACCGCCAGGGCTGTGAGTTGGTCGCCCAACAGGGTATCGTCCCTGTCCCGCAGTTGGCGGACGTTGTGCTGGTCAGCGCGGGCGGCCATCCCAAGGATCTGAACCTGTACCAGGCCCAGAAAGCCCTGGACAATGCCGCGCAGGCCGTGCGCGACGGAGGGGTCCTGGTCCTGGTGGCTGAATGTGGCGAGGGATTCGGCAACAAAACCTTCGAAGCCTGGCTTTGTGAGGCGCACTCGCCCGACGCTGTGCTGGAACGGATCCAGCGTGACTTTGTGCTGGGCGGCCACAAAGCGGCGGCCGTGGCGTCGGTGCTGAAAAGGGCTCGCGTCTACCTCGTCTCGGCCATGCCGCAAGATCTGGTCCGGAGATGCGGCCTGACGCCCTTTGAACACGTGGGGCGGGCGCTGGAAACGGCTCTCGACCAGGCCGGACCATCGGCTCGCATCCTGGTAATGCCCGAGGGGGGCTCGGCATTGCCCGTACTCTCGGCTTAGTGAGGCGGAAGCGGAGCCCGGTGCGGCGAGGAGTGCTGGCTGCCGAAGGGTAACTATCTGAAGATGCGCTCGTTCTGAGCGTGACGAAACCTTGAGGAAATGGGAGGGATTCATGAGCAAGGCAAAAGTGGCTGTTGTTGGATACGGTGCCGTCGGCCAGCGGCTGGCCGATGGAGCAGCGTTGCAGGAGGATATGGAACTGGTGGGTGTGGTGGATGTGGCGCCCACCCTGGCCGTCCGGGCCCTCTATGAGAGCGGCATGGCCTACGACCTCTACCTGGTCGACATGGCCCGCAAGCCCGAGTTCGACGCCATCGGCGTTCCGGTCGCGGGCTCGTTCGACGACCTGCTGGAACAGGTCGAGGTGGTGCTCGATGCCACGCCGGCCGGCATCGGCGCCAAGAACAAGGTCATGTACGAAAGGCATGGCGTCAAGGCCATCTTTCAGGCTGGCGAAAAGAACGACATCGTCGATGCCTTTTTCCACGGCTATGCCAACTATGAGAAGGGCGTTGGCCAGAACTACCTGAAGCTGACCTCCTGCAACACCACCGGACTGATCCGCGCCGTCGACGCGCTGGACCGGTCCGTGGGTGTCGAAAAGGTAGCCATCACCATCGTCCGCCGCGTGGCCGACCCTGGCGATACCCACCGCGGCCTGGTGGACGTGCTCATGGTGGAACCGGTCCCCAACCACCAGGCTGAGGACCTGATGCTGATCATGCCCCACGTGGATGCGACCGGATTCCTGGTCCACACCCCGGTGACGCATGGCCACATCATCAGCCTCGTGGCCACCCCGAAAAAGTCTATCGACAAAGCCTCATTCCTGGACATCTGCCGGGCCCACCCCCGCATCCGCGTCTTTCGTATCGCTGATGGCTTTAACTCTAACACGTCGCTCTTCAAGTATGCGGGCCAAATGGGCAACAAGCGTGGCGACATGTACGAGATCGGCGTCTGGGAGGAGTGCATCGGTTTCTCGGGCAAGGACATTCTGTTCGCCATCAATATTCCCCAGGAGCCGGTGACCACCCCCGAGACGTTGGATGGAGTGCGGGCCTGCCTGGAAATGCAGACCGACCGCCTGGAAGCGGTGGGCCTGACCAACCGGTACCTGGGCATGAAAGCCGGTCGCTAGCAGCGAGCGGGTTCGTAGTGACGGCTTCAGCCGTCCAAAAAAGCGCAGAGTCCGACCGTTGGGCGCGGGCCTGACCTTGTTTGAGCAGGCGGCGCCCAACTGCCAGAGTTCTTTGCGCGAGGGGCGTCATCAAGGGACCGTTTCCGACGTAGGCGTTGACGACCCCATACTACTGGCATGGAGTGCATTATGGAGGTAGGAATCCTCACCCTGGACGACCTGGAATTCCGCGACAAGCTGGTCATCCTGCGGCTGGACATCAACTCGCCTATCGAGCCCCGCACGGGCGAGCTGGCCGACGACAACCGCATCCGCAAGAGCGTGCCCACGGTGCGTGAGCTCGGGGATGCGGGGGCACGGGTCGTGATGCTGGCCCACCAGGGCGACACC
>JASFHU010000706.1:0-3409 GCA_050123055.1 Anaerolineae bacterium | reverse complement strand
CCCGCTGGTGGGCCTCCTCAACGAGCCGCTTGAAATCCTCGTTGGTGCCATAGTCCTCCTCGATCTGGCGGTAGTCCACCACGTCGTAGCCGTGATAGCTCGGCGACTGGGCCACGGGCATGAGCCAGATGCCGGTCACGCCCAGGTCGTCGTCGGTGTCGGGATCGCCGTCGTTCAAATAATCCAGCTTGTCGATCAGGCCCTGCAGGTCGCCGATGCCGTCGCCGTCACTGTCGGAGAAGCTACGCACAAAGACCTCGTAGAAGACGCGGTCGTTCCACCAGGGCAGGCCGCCCGTGCCGGTGGTCACCGTTGCCTCGGGTGCGGGCAGCAGGGTTGGGGTAGATTGGAGCGCCGGAATAGGCGCCAGCTCTTCCCTCATTGGCTCCGCCGGCGCTGCATCGCAGGCAACCAGCAGAAGGCCAATGAGTCCGGCCAGACCTACAAGAAAGAGTTTCCTGCCAAACATGGTGCTCCTCCCTCCCCCATGGGCCTGGTTACGCTTTCCTGTTTCCAGGCTTGTTGCCATTGTACCACCTCTGGGCAAAGGGGACAAATGAAGAGGCTGGTTCTGAGGGCAGAGGTTGAGCACCCCTGCTGCTACCGGGTTTCGCTTTGCTGCGTGACTTGACGAAGCCACCACACCTATGATACAATGATATTTATTAGATCATTTGACCGAAACTCCAATCGACATCATGAGAGAACCATGCTCAAATACCTGCGCGCTGGAAAGCAAAAACCTATAGCCGGGCCGACGCCCATCGAGCTTTCGACGGCCAGCCTGGCCGCAAGTCCGCATTCGCCCATCACGCTGCGATCACTGAACGGGCTGCCCGACAACGTCAAGCAGCGCATCTACCGCACCCTGATCCCCCATAACCTGCTATCTCGCTTCGACGTCGACCCCATCACCTGGCGTGGAGCGGATGAATCCACTTGCGTCAAGCTGAAAGCTGAAGGCGGGAGTGGCGTGGTCAGCCTGTCGGCCCGGTCACTCTTTGATCCCGGCGACCCCTTCTTCACCCTTCAGTTGTCCGACAATGCCTTCCACGGGATCGACCTCAACTGGATCATCCTCAGTGACCCGACCGGCGAGCGGTTCGGTACCGATGTCACTGCCGACGGGCAGCCGACCCGCTTCGGCACCACGCGGCGCAATCTCGAGGCCGAGGAGCGGGCGATGGCGGCCGGACTGGCGCCAGGCCAGATTCGGGGCGGCCTGCGAGGCTCGGCCGAGGTATTTCACCAGATCGATACCTTTCTCATCGCGCTCGGACACCGATCCCTGGGCCTCGAGCCGCTGACCTACGTGTCGGCCTGGGTGTTTGAGCGGCGGGGATTCGCCTACATGAGCGGCCACCAGCTTATGAAAACGATTGACGATGAATTCCAACCAGGCGGCCAGCTCCACGCCGCCCTCGACGGCAGCACCCCCTTTCGCCAGCCCGAGCAGTGGCAGACGGTGCGCGGCCGGTCCTGGGCGATCCACGATGGGATCCTGGAGGTTCTCGGCAAGCGGTGGGATGGCCTGCGCATGCTTAAGCAGTTAGGCCGTCATGCCGGGGTGGACTCCTTCCCGGACGCGGCATATTAGACCCATGAGGTGATTATGAGCCACAAGTTGCAGATCGCGATTCCGGCAGAAACCGAATCGCTGCTCACCATTCGCCGGTTTGTCGAGGATGCCTGTTCGCTGGCCGGCCTCGACGACAGTACCAGCTACGATATCAAGCTGGCCGTCGACGAAGCCTGTATGAACATCGTCGAACACGGCTACGCGGGCATGGACCCGGGCTCGATCCTTGTTTCGCTCCAGTATGGCCGGCAGAAGCTTGTGGTTCGGATTACCGATTTCGGTCACCCTTTCGAGCCAAGCGAGCCACCGGCCCCCGATCCTGAGGAAAAGTTGGCCGGCGAACCGGGAGGGTTCGGGCTTTATTTCATCTACCGTTCGGTGGACACTGTCAGCTACCAGACCACCCCAAGCGGCAATACGCTCACCCTGGTGAAGGAGCTGCAACCTGCTGAGAAATGAGGGGAAGAGAACCATGGAGATCACGTCTGTCCAGCAAAACGGTGTCACCGTCGTCCGCATCGTCGGCGACCTGGATGCCGCCACATCGGCAGAGGCAACGGCTCATCTGGCTGCCCAGATCGACGCCGGGCAGGCCAAGCTGGTCATAGACCTGGCTGGCGTAACCTATCTCAGCAGCGCCGGGCTGCGCGTCATCCTCGGCGCCACCCGGCAGGCGCGCAGCAGTGGAGGCGATCTGCGGCTGGCGGGTGCAGCCGGCGACATTCGGCGCGTCGTAGACATGGCAGGATTTTCCAAGTTGATCGAGACCTTCCCCACAGCCGCAGAAGCCGTGGCAGGCTTCAGCTCCGGAGACTGAGACATCAATGACGCAGCAGACGTCGTTGCGCACCTTGCAGCAAGAGCTCGAGGAAAAGAACCATCTCCTCGAATTGGTCAACGCCGAACTAAGCCGTGAGATCGCCGAGCGCAAGCGAGCGCAGGAAGCAGAGCAAGCACTGCTGCAGAAGCTGGGCGAGCGAGTCAAGGAGCTGGTCGCAGCCCATGAGAGACTTGATCGGCAGAACAAGGAGATCCTGAAGCAGAAAGATCTGCTCGACGGCTTGCTGCAGCACTCTCCACTCGCAGTCGTCATCAATGACCTCGACCAGCGGATCGTAGTGGCAAATCCTGCCTTCCAAACGCTGTTTGGGTATTCCCAGGAGGAGACAATTGGCGCCAATCTCGACGATCTCCTCTCGACCCAAGAGAAGGTTCAAGAGACGCGAGAGCTTACCAAGGTAACCTTGGTGGGTCCGACCACCAATGAAGCGAAGCGCAAGAGGAAGGATGGGACACTGGCTGATGTGGAGATCTTTTCCGTTCCCTTCTTTGTTGGCGGTGAACAGTTTGGGTACCTGGCTTTCTACCACGACATTTCGGACCGCCGAGATGTAGAGGCCGACCTGGAGAAAACGCAGAGGACCTATACGGCCATCCTTGACACGCTGGAGGATCCGTACTTTGAGGCAGACCCCCGGGGAATCCTGACCTACGTCAATCTCGCATTCTGCCAAAGCGTGGGCTACCAGAGAGAGGAGGTCATTGGCCAGCACTTCCGGCATTTCGTGGACAATAGGACATTCCGCGAGGTACTGGAGCTTTTTGGCAAGCTCTACGAAACCAAGCAACCAATCAAAGGCTATGAGGGCCACTATCGCCGCAAAGATGGCGAGGTGTTGGTTGCTGAATGGAGTGTCTCCCCCATATTGCGCGGGGGTGAGGTCGTGGGCTCGAGGGGTTTGATCCGAGATATCACCTCCAGGGTCAGGGCCGAGGCAGCCCTCCGGGTGGCCAGGGATGAGGCCGAGGCCCGGGCCAGCGACCTGGCCG
>JASFHU010000705.1:0-3419 GCA_050123055.1 Anaerolineae bacterium | reverse complement strand
TGGATCGGGCTAGGCCAAGCGACACGTTCAGTCCCAGTACAGATCCGTGGCCAGGACTGGTTCGGAGTAGGCGCAGTAGGTTGGTATCCTGCTCACAACAATGACATCCTGGTCTCGCTGGATGCACCCTCACCCAGGCACCGAAACAAGTGACCCCTTAAACCCCCATTGCCAAACCCCGCAAAGGATGGTATAATCCGCGCCGAGGAATCGATGGAACAACTGCTAATCTTTGTGCCTTTCTTGATCCCCGTCGTCGTGGCCAACTGGAGCGAAAGACATCGCCTTTCGCGCAGCCATGCCGACGGCCCGCGCCCTGACAACCTCCGGGACCTGGCGCTGCGCTACTCGCCCCATGCCCTGCTGGCTGCCATCAACTTGGGCTTGCTGGGCATCACCTTGCTGGCCCTGCTCAATGGGCTGGTACAATTGGTCATGCCGGTGGAGGTCGAGACCGGTGTCTTGGTGGTCAACTGGTTTGTGGTGGCGGCTGCCTGTTTCTTGACTGGACTCCTGGCTTTCTTGCCGCTGATCCCCGCCGTGCGACGCGTGCTGGCCCGCTGGCTGCCCATCGACCCCGCTTCCCTGGTTCACATGACGGCCCTGGTCTTTGTCATCTACCAGATCGGACTGAGCCTGGGGCAGCTCGCGCTCATCGGCGACCTAGAGAACCTGACCGACGTCGAGTTGGCCTTGACCGTTGGCGACGTCTTGCTCACCGGATTGCCTTTTGTGTTCTTTGCCTTGCTGGGGGTGGGGTTGCTTATCCGGCGTGATGGGCCACACACCTGGGAACGACTGGGCTTGCGCTGGCCCACGTGGAGGCAACTGGCTGCCGCGGCCGGCATCACCCTGCTCCTGCTGGCCTTTGATACCGCGGTGAGCCTGGCCTGGCAGGAGGTCGATCCTGCCAGCTACGATCTGCTGGAACGGGTGACGGAGAACATCTTTGGCAACCTGGCCACCGTGGGTGGCGCTTTGGCCCTCGGTCTCTCGGCGGGCATCAGCGAAGAGCTTCTGTTTCGCGGTGCGGTCCAACCACGCTTGGGACTCTTGCTGGCCACTCTCCTGTTTACGGTGGGACACCTGCAATACGGACTGACCGCGGCTACGCTCGAGATCTTTATCATAGGCCTGGTGTTTGGGTTGGTGCGCAAGCGCAGCCATACCACCATCTGCATCCTGATCCACGCCGGCTACAACACAATCGGCACGCTGATGGCGATGTTGTAGCTTCGCCAGGATGGACAGATGGGAAACGTTGACCTTCGCCAGCGATTGAGGCAGTTGGGCGTGCGCCAGGGGACGCGCCACGTCAGGTCACAGCCCCGGCGGAAGGGCCCGACCATCGAGGATCTGCTCCCCGGTGAGGTCGTGGACACCCCGCACGGTCCCTTTTTCCTGTACCGCGAGACACACCCCATCGACCATCGCCACGGGTACCATGCCCTGGGCGATCTCTTGGCCCATACACCGCAGGGGGCGGCTCTCCTGGCCCGCGACGATCGCCTGGCTGACATCGACTACCGGCGCATGGCCTTTGTGGATACCGAGACCACCGGCCTGGCCGGGGGGACCGGCACCTATGCCTTCCTGGTGGGCGTGGGCGTGTTCGATGGTGAGTCCTTCACCATTCACCAGTTCTTCATGCGTGACTATGGCGAAGAGCCGGCCCTGCTCCATGCCTTGGGCGAATTGCTGGACGGTTTGGAGGCTGTGGTCAGCTTCAACGGTAAGAGCTTTGATCTGCCACTGTTGGAGACGCGATTCATCATGTCCCGCCAGCCTCCACGATTGGTGGATGCGCCCCACCTGGACCTACTGTCCCCTGCACGCCGCTTCTGGAAGTATCGTCTTGACTCCTGCGCGCTCTCGTCGTTGGAGACAGAGATCCTGGGCGTGCGGCGCACGCACCAGGACGTCCCTGGCTGGCTGATCCCGAGTCTCTACACCGACTATGCCCGCAGTGGTGATGCTCGCGAGATGCCGCGCATCCTGTACCACAATGCTCAGGACATTCTCTCGCTGGTCACGCTGGCCGCGCGGATGTGTGACCTATTGGCAGGCCCGGGGGACGATCTGCCCGGCGAGGATCTGTATGGCCTGGGTCGGCTCTTCTACGATCTGGGACAGGTCAAAGAGGCCGAAGCTGCCTATACTCAGGCGGCCGGGACCTGCCAGACGGCCGACGTTCAGGAAATGGCCATGCGTGACCTGGCCTATCTGCTCAAGCGGCAGGAACGGCGCGGGCAGGCCTTGTCGTGGTGGCAGCAACTGGCGGAGGAATCGGGCGCGGTCTATGCCTGCGAAGAATTGGCCAAGCACTACGAGTGGCACGAGCGCGATCTGGTCCAGGCCCTAGCCTGGACAGAGCGTGGCATCGGCCTGGTGAAGGGCAGGCCAGGAATCTCAAAACGAAGGGAACAACTCGCGAGTCTACAGCACCGGCAGGGGCGACTGAACCGCAAGCTGGCCAGCGAAAAAGACGAGCACACCCGCGAGTAGGTGTTCCTGCATTTATTCGCGGGCGTGCCCGTCACCGTGGTGTGTTCAGTTCGCCGACGGTCTCCGACCGAGGTGGGGCTCTACTGGTGGCTTGCTAGGAGCCAGCTTCCAGCAACCCTTCCAACTCCAATTCGCGCAGACAGTCGTCTGTCGGCGCGCCAGTCTCTGTGTCCCACCGCATCCGCTCGTAGAAGCGGCGCTTGAACCACTCGAAATCCTCTTCGCTGGCGGCGCTACCCTCTATCGGACCGCTTTCGAAAGCGGTCATCACCCGTTTGGGCAGCCGGTCATCGTCGGCGGTGAGTCCTTCGCGCAGGTTGAAGAGGCGGGACAGTGTCTGAGCGCGCTCCCCGATGGCCAGAACATCGTGGATACCATACTCGACACCTGTGACTCCCGAAAGCGCTTCAGCCAGTTGGGCATAGTCGTAGCAGTAGAATTGGCAGATCAGGGCGCAATCCTGGAAATGCTGAAAGTTGAGGTCGTGGTAAAAGATCTGCATCTTGTCTTCGTTCAGCGCATCGCGGGGCACCGGTCCGATGGGCTCGTCTAGCGCCGAGTTCACCCGCCGCAGCGAGCTCCCCTCGCGGGCAAACGCAGTATCGTGGATGTTCATCATGTGGTCTGCACCCACCGGCGCCACTGCGTACCCGATGCCCAGGGCGTGCTTGACGCGTGGCTCGTGCATGGGCAGTTCCTGTCCCTTCACGGTCACGTTGTAGGGTTCCGAGGCCGGGCCAAAGCGGGCCGCCATGCGGGCCACACCCTCGGCCATCACGTCGCCAAAGCCCTCGCGCTGGGCGATCATCTCCACCGCACGCACCAACAGTTCTCCGTCACCCCAACGGAACTCCAGACCGCCGGTATCTGCGCCGGTCAGGATACCGTTCTCAAAGCACTCCATGACAAAGGCG
>JASFHU010000704.1:0-3419 GCA_050123055.1 Anaerolineae bacterium | reverse complement strand
TTGGGGAGGTCCCGCCGCAGCCCTCCAGGCTGGGTGAGCTTATCCATCACCCGCGGTTCTGGCCTGTCTTTGTCGCTTGCCTGGCCGTCATCGCCGTGGGCCTGGTGGGCATGCTGGCCTATGCGACTCTCGGCGGTTCCAGCGGCGACGAGCAAGACGTCCTGGCCCTGGACGCACCCAGCCCTACCCCCTGGCCCCGTGGTACCCTACGCCCCACTTTCACCGCCACGCCCACCAACACGCCAATACCAACGCCGACGCCGACGTCCACCGCCACGCCCACCTTTACCCCGACCTTTACGCCCCTGCCCACCGATACCCCGACCCCCACCGCCACCCCAACACGTCGCCCTCAGAGGCGCTCGCCGACAGCAACTCCCGTGCCACCCACCCCGAGGCCTACCTTGCCGCCCCGTTCCCTGGACCCGCGCCTGGCCCAACTGGGCGTCCGCGTGGAGCCCGCCTTTGTCCGGCCCGGACAGCTTCATTGGCGCCTGGTCGAGGCCCGCTGGACAAACGAGCGCGAATCGGCCGGGAAGCACAGCATCTATGTCAACGTGCTCGACCTGCACGGCAACCTGGCCCTTGGCCAGCCAGTCATCATCCTCTGGGCCGGTGGCAGGGAGGTTCTGACCGCTGACACCGTCCCCGGATCCGACTGGGGCGTCAACTTTCCCATGTACAACACCCTTGGTTCCTACTCGGTCGACATCGACGGCGCGCCCAGCGACCGGATCGTCGGTCTCGGCCTGGGCACGGCCGATATGCCCGATTTTACCGTCCACACCGGCTTCTACCTCACCTTCCGCCTCGTGTCCCGCTAGCCCGGTCTCTGCTTCGAGCAATCCTACGGCCTACGGCCCCACTCATGATGGGATCACACCACCATCCCTGCGACTTTTGTCGTAGAAAACGTACGCAGCCCGTGCAGGGCAATGCGATTCCCCATCGTCCCTTCTACGTAGGGTGAATCCGCGCTTTGCCGATGACAGCGTAAACAGGGTTTGTTATACTACCGTCAAACCCTGGTTCTCTTGCCGTTGAAGCGTTCAGGAGCAGGGCGCCGCTGAGCGCTCTCGACCTCAACGGAGCAAACAGCAAGTTGACCAGTTTCCCATTTTCGGTTATAATGACGCATCGAACGCGGCCGATCTTTCCTGACCATGATCTAGAAGCATGATGTAAGGGGGTGATGACGCGGACTCAACTTCACAGCTTTAACCTGGAGGGAGATGATGCTGGTTCTCCTCTCCGCTGGCGGGTTGCCGCACCCGCTCAAGTCTGTCTACCGGCTGACCATCTTAATTTCAAAAGAAGGAGGAGGTAATGCTCACCAAGAACAAAGGGACAGTGCTCGCTGCCCTGCTGATCGCCGTCATGCTGGTCCTTTCCGCGTGCGGCGGAACCCCGGAGGTAGTTGAGGTCGAGAAACAGGTCACCGTCGTCGTTGAGGGTGAGACGGTTGTCGAGACTGTCATCGAGACCGTTGAGGTCGAAAAAGAGGTCACCATCGTCGAGACCGTCGAGGTCGAGAAGGAAGTCGAGGTCGCCGGTGGCGCCCGCGGCACCTGCGGCACGGTGAACATCCTGTACTGGCAGGCGGTTTCGATGCTCAACCCCTACCTCTCGGGCGGTACCAAGGACATCGAAGCGGGGTCCCTGATCGTGGAGCCCCTGGCCCGCTACAACGAGTCTGGTGTCATGGTCCCCTGGCTGGTCGACGAGATCCCCACCGTTGAGAACGGCGGCGTCTCCGAAGACTTGACCAGCATCACCTGGAAACTCAAGGAAGGCATCGTCTGGTCCGACGGCACGCCCCTGACTGCCGAGGACGTGGTCTTTACCGGCGAGTACTGCCTGGACCCGGAGATGGGCTGCAACGCGCTCTCCTGGTTCTCGGGCGTCGAGAGCATCGAGGCGCTGGATGACCTGACGGTCAAGATCAACTTCTCCGGCCCCAAGCCGTATCCCTACGGGCCGTTTGTGGGTGCCGAGTCGCCCATCATCCAGAAGGCGCAGTTCGAGGACTGCATGGGCGTCAAGGCCCAAGAGTGCACCGAGGAGAACTTTGGTCCCGTTGGCACCGGCCCCTTCAAGGTCGTAGAGTTCAAAGCCAACGACGTGGTCGTTTACGATGTCAACGAGCTCTACCGTGACCCCAACAAGCCCTGCTTCGCAGAGGTGGTCTTTAAGGGCGGCGGCGAGGCGCCTTCCGCGGCCCGCGCCGTGCTGGAGACCGGCGAAGCCGACTATGCCTGGAACGTGCAGGTGGAGAAGGACATCCTGGCCCAGATGGAGTTGGCGGGTTTGGGCAAGGTCGTGCCTGGCTATTCCACGGGCGTCGAGCGCCTCATGGTCAATTTCACCAATCCTGACCCGGCCCTGGGCGATAACCGTTCACTGTGGACGCCAGACGGCCAGTTTGCACACCCCTTCCTGAGCGACAATACCGTCCGTCGCGCGCTCTCGCTGGCCATCGACCGCAACACCATCGCCACGCAGCTCTATGGCGCGGCCGGTGTGCCCACCTGTAACGTGATCCCTGCACCGTCCATCTATGTCTCGACGGCCAACGACGAGTGCCTGACGCAGAATATCGACGAGGCCAACCGGATCCTGGACGAGGCCGGTTGGGCCCGCGGCTCCGACGGCATCCGCGAAAAGGATGGCGTGCGCCTGAGTATTCTCTACCAGACCTCCACCAACTCGCTGCGCCAGAGCACCCAGGCGTTGATCAAGCAGTGGTGGGAGCAGATCGGCGTCGAAACCGAACTGCGCAACATCGACTCGGCCGTCTTCTTTGGTGGCGACCCGGCCAGCCCCGACACCTACGGCAAGTTCTACGCCGACATCGAGATGTACACCAACGACTACTCTGGCACCGACGCCGAGTCCTACCTGAACAACTGGCGCTGCAACGAGATCTCTGGCCCGGACAACCAGTGGCTGGGCAACAACATCCCGCGCTGGTGCAACGAGGAGTATGAGGCACTCCTGGACCAGTTGGCCCAGACGGGCGTTCTGGAGGAGCGGGCCGAGTTGACCAAGCAGATGAACGACATGCTCATGCAGGACTATGTCATGATCCCGCTGGTCCACCGTGGTTCCCCCTCAGCCCACGCCAACAGCCTGTTGGGCGTGCGCATGAACCCCTGGGACTCGGAGCTGTGGAACATCGCCGACTGGACCCGGGCGAGCCAGTAGGTCTTGATGGCAACGCTTGAGCCAAGTGACCGTGCATAAGGTTTAGAAAGTGGTCTACGGTCCATTGGGGGGCCGTAGACCACTTTATTGCTTACGACTGAGGCGCTATGGGAAGATACGTGATTCGCCGCCTGCTGGTCGCTATCCCCACCCTGTTGGTGATCAGTTTTGTCATCTTTGCTATTTTGGATCTGGCGCCCAACGATCCGACCGGC
>JASFHU010000703.1:0-3425 GCA_050123055.1 Anaerolineae bacterium | reverse complement strand
TCCTCGCCTATGGTCAGATGCACTTCCGGATAGAGACTTGGTTCGCTGCATCTGTCCGTGGACCCACAGGCTGCTAGAACAAGAAACCACAGCACAGTCAGCAGACGAAACAGGCTCCGGTTCATGCCGTTCTCTCCCATATCCTTCTCACTCACCTTTGACGCTGGTCCGATCCTGCGCTCAGCCGAATCGCCAGATCAGACACCTCCCTGGTGTCCATGATCGTCACACCCAAGTCTTCGTCGGGTTCTGGCTACCTTCATGGTACCTGATAATTCTACAGTTGTCATCGGAGAGTTGATGGATTTTTGACTCGACAAAGCTGAACCACCACATGGCGGTCCGGCTCCACACCTGCTGAGCAGCCCTCAACAGATATCGTACATGCGATGCTGATCAGTAGAGACTGACCGTTTGAGCTATGCTCCCACTTCCCGTAGAGTGCGCAGATAGCTGCTAATGCCCTCGCGGGTGAGCATTCCCAGAATCTGGCCATTCGCCATCACCGGGAGTTGGCTGACCCCATCACGGTCCATTTTCTGGAAGACCGTCCACAGCTCGGTGTCGGGTCTGACCCGTTTCATGTGAGCGACTGGTATCATGACCTGGCCGGCGGTGGTCGTTGCCCATTCGGACCGTGGAACCTCCTTGATCTGGTGTAGGGTCAGCAGACCAACGGCGCCATCATCGCGCTCGATCACGAAACTGCGCTGCCCCCGGCCCCTGACATGCTGGTCCACCAGTTGTTGCAGGGTGGTGCCAGTAGCGATGATAGGGCAACCGGTACTCATTGCCACCGATACGTGGTGACCCGATAGCAGACCCTGGGTCTCCTGTCGCTGCACTTCTGCCCTGGCAGTGGTCTCCAAGAACCAACCGATGAGGACGATCCACAAGCCGGTGCCATAGCTGCCCACAACCATCTGCCACACACCCAGAACAATGAATAGGAAGGACACTCCTCGGCCCAGGTTGGCGGCGATCAGGGTGGCCTTTCGCAGCTTGTGGGTGACACCCCAGACAACGGCCCGTACGACCCGACCTCCGTCCAGGGGAAAGCCCGGAATCAGATTGAAGAGGGCAAGCATGCAGTTGACGAGGGCCAAGTATTCTGCCAGAGCAAGGAGTACGACAATGTCAGCCAGGATGGGTTGCAGCAAGCGCAGTATTCCTGCCAAGGCCAAACTGACCATGGGTCCGGCGATCGCGATCCAGAACTCCACACTTGCGCTGAGTGGCTTGGTGCTGATCTCGGCGACACCGCCAAAGATGAAGAGCGTGATGCGACGTACCGGGATCTGAAAGTATAGAGCCACGACCGCATGCCCCAGTTCGTGTACCAGCACGCTCACAAAGAGCAGGATGGCCGTCACGGCGCCCAAGATCCAATACTGGTTCGTGGGCCACCCCTGGAATTCGGCAGGGTAGTAGCTCGCGGCCAGCACCCAGGTGAGCAGTGCAAAGACCAGGAACCATGAATAGTGCACGCCGATGGGGATTCCCAGAACACGTCCTAACGGAATCGTCTGACGGTTTACTCTTCTGTCGCCCGGACTGATCTCCACGATAGCTCCCCCGATCATGAGAAACCCAGGAGACATCCACCTTGGTATATCAAGAACGTGATGGTACTGGCTATCACGAGCGGCAGCAAAAGGCTCATGATGGTCCACTTCAGGTTGCGGGTCTCTTTCCACGTTGCCCAAACAGTGACCAGGCAGGGTAGGTAGAGCATGAAGAAGGTAAGGAAGGAGAATGCCGCCAGCGTCGTCCAGGCCTGGGCCAGATAGTCCAGGATGGCCTGCGATTCCGCCAGCGTCGCCTGCAGACCGTAGGTCATCGCCAGCGACGAGACGACAATCTCCTTGGCCGGCAGGGAAAATAGCAGTGCGACGAGCATCTCACCGGTTAGTCCGAAGGGTCGGCCGAGGGGGGCAAGCACGCGTACCAGGTGGCCAATCGCTGTTTGCTCAAAGGGTACGCCGGGGGGCAGGTTACCGAGCAGCCAGATGAGGAGTGTAGCAGGTGCGGCGATCATCACGGCGCGGCCCATGGTGTGGCCCACCTGGAAGACCAGCGTGCGCCAGATGACCTGCCCCCACTTGGGCTTCCGGTAAGGAGGCAGTTCCATCACGAAACCGCCTGGCTCCCGGCGAAACAGGAGCTGGTTCAGGATCCACGTTGCCAGGAGCATTGCTCCCAAACTGATGAATAGGTAGACAAGGGTCATCTCCAGGGCCCGGTTACCGAAGAAAAGGATGATCAGCGCCAGCCCGGCTCCGAACCGCCCATTGCAGAGAATGAGCGGGCTGGTGACGATGGCGATAATACGGTCCTTGGGACTCTCAATGACGCGGCTGGCAAGGACACCGGTGACGTTGCAGCCGAAACTCATCATAGCCACCAGCGTGTGCTTGCCCTGTGAGCCCGCGGCCCGCATCAGCCGGTCCAGGTTGAACGCAATGCGAGGGATGAAACCGATATCCTCGAGCAGGTTGAAAGCGGTGAAAAAGATGACCATTGGTGGGAGCATCACGGCGATGACAGTTCCGGTGCCGACGATAAGACCGTCTACCAGGGAGCCGACCACCCACCAGGGCGCATTGATCCTCAAGAGAAAGCCCCTTGTTGCCTCAGCCAGCCAGTCAAAGGCACTCGCCAGCCAGGAGGAGGGGATGTTGGCCCCCTGGATGGTGATCCACAACACGCCGACCAGGATCGCCAGCATGATCGGCCAGGACCAGATGCGGTGGGTGACGATGCGATCCATTCGCTCTGTCAAGCCCTCCTCCACCGGTCGCTGGCGGCGCGCGACCTGATGGGTCACCTCGTGGGCGAGTTCGTAGCGGCGACGGACGATCTCCACTCGAGCATCGGGTTGGCCTGCCTCTCGCAGGCGGTTCGCTCTTCTCAACACGGCCTGGAGAGCCTCGGGTGAGGCCGGTTGAGTACCTCCTAGCAGGCAGCAATGAGACAGATTTCCCTCCGTAAAGGCCTCGATGATCTGCGGATCGTCCTCCAGTAGTCTGAGGGCCACCCATCGACTGCGCCCATTTATCCCCAGGCTGTTCAGATTCGCCTCGAGATTTCGAACATACCCCTCGATGGTCAAGCCATAGTCCACCGTGGCCGGATGGGCACGCCGTCGTCCTTCAGCGACTGCTACCATCGCCTCCGCCAGCTCCGAGAGACCCTCTCCCTCGACGGCAACCGTTGGTATCACCGGCACTCCCAGTACTGCCTCCAGAGCATCCACATCTATTCGCCACCCTTGCCGCCGGACCTCGTCCATCAGGTTGAGAGCGATCACTACCTTGTCGGTCAGCTCCAGGCTCTGCAGAGTCAGATTCAGATTGCGTTCTAGACAGGTGGCATCCACGACGTCCACTACCACGTCGGGCTCCCCTGAGAGGATATAGTCTCTG
>JASFHU010000702.1:0-3428 GCA_050123055.1 Anaerolineae bacterium | reverse complement strand
TGACCACTAGATAACGAAAATTCAGACTTAGTTTTATGATCCCACGTAACATTGCTGGATACCTCCTTGTGCAGTCATTTTCCAACTACCACAAACACCGCTGGGAACCACACCCAGCCAGGTTGGCGCTCTACCGACCAACCCAATTGTCGGTCTCTCCTGGGGACAAGACGTGCTATCTGAAGCGGCTACGGACCCAATACCAGCTCCGGCAGTTATCTCACGGCCGGTGATCTAATCCTATTCATCGCTCTTCTCCTTTAGACGGCGGTATTCATCGAACCCCATCAACACCGCCATGGGCTGCCGATAGGTATAGACAACAAACCGCTCTCCCTGGAACCGGGCGCGTTCCAGGATGTTACGGGTATAGGTACGTAGATCTGTGGCTTGGATCTCTGTAGCACCGGTGAAGGTTGCTTTGGGGGGTGGTTTCTGTTTGTCCATTTCCTACCTTGCTCAGCGTCGAGCTGAATTTCACCTAACGAGACTAGCTCAAGAAAAAAAAAGGAGGACAGGTACACCACAAGTTATCCCGAGTCTCAGAACTTCGATTAGCGGTCCGGTGAGGCACCTGGAAGGAGGGGCCGCTGAATACTATACCGCTGAAACCGCAAAAAAGATACGGTCTGAGACGTACAAACTGGACGAATTATAAGAATTGTACAAGACTTGTTGATACAGCCTGCCAACTGCTGGCACTCAATGGGTTCGATCAGCGCCTGAGTCTGCCGCTGACAAAGTCGTAGGTCGATGAATGGTAACCCTGGCTGCTCTCCAGGAGTTCCTGCCAATGCCTACATAAGGGGAGGCTCTTGGCACAATCGGGAAAACTCTATCCTCACCGCCGTCGCCACGGAGCAACGACGTGTTGCTACGGTGTCCTAGGCTTTTACTATATCACATTTCACAAAATCTGTCAAGACCCAATTTTTGGCGATTAATATATAATATCATGATAGAAATAACCGAATAGGTATACTCAACTGAGCTCAGGATAGGAAGCATGGGCTGGTGGGCAGGGAGGCGACGCAACTGCACTCCGGTGCGGCCTTGAAACCGCACTCCGGTGCGGCCTTGAAACCGCACTCCGGTGCGGCCTTGAAACCGCACTCCGGTGCGGCCTTGAAACCGCACTCCGGTGCGGCCTTGAAACCGCACTCCGGTGCGGCCTTGACTTGCCCTGCACGTCACGGTAAAATCAGAATGGGCAAGCGGACCGCTGTTGGTGCGATGAGACACAGGCTGGGGGGTATCGAGATGTCCTTTGAGACCGATGCCGGGATCATTTTGCGGGCTCTGACCGACTTTTACGAACGATCCAAGTCGGGCGAGGGGCCTGTGATCCATCAACCGCCCATGAGAGCGCTGGTGGACGAACTGAACTTGGCCTCGCTCGTCCGAGATGGGGGGCTGTCGGGGGAAGCGCTTGCCCGCTTTATCGAAGGGTACCTCTCCGCGCTGACGCGCGTCTACCATCCGGCCAACATCGCGCACCAGCAAGCTGTGCCCCACTATATGGCCGCCTTGGCCGGCCTGGTGGATGGATTTGTGAGCAGCGACGGGTCGATCTATGAGCTCGGCCCGGCCTCGGTGAGCCTCGAATATTTCCTCCTCAACTGGCTGTTGGAAAAGGTGGGCTGGATACCCGCTCCCCTGGACGCCCCGCAGGTCGCCGAGGAGATGCACGGCGGCGGCATCCTGACCCATGGCGGGTCCATCGCCAACCTGACGGCCTTGATCGCCGCCCGTACCCGGATCGCGCCTGAGGTCTGGCGCGAAGGGAACCCCTCCAACCTGGCGTTGCTGGCGCCGGCCGGCGCCCACTACTCGATCGCCCGTGCGGCGGGCATCATGGGCCTGGGGCACCAGGCGATCTACCCCCTGGAGGTTGACGAGCGTGGCCTCATCCTGCCAGACCGGCTGCCGGCTGCCCATGCACGGGTCGAGATGGAGGGTAAACGGGCCGTGGCCCTGGTCGCCAACGCGGGCACGACGGCCGTTGGATTGTACGATTCGCTCCAGGAGATCGGCGCGTTCTGCCGCGAGCAAGACCTGTGGCTCCACGTCGATGGGGCACATGGCGGCCCGGCAATCCTGACCAACAGATACCGGGGCTTGATGCGTGGGGTCGAGCTGGCCGACTCGCTCACGATGAATATGCACAAGCTGATGCGCGTCACAGCCTTTTGTACGGCGCTGCTGATGCGTGATGCCCGCACCCTCGATAAAGCGTTCACCCAGGATGCCAGCTACCTCTTTCACGCCAAGGAGCAACCCGGCTACGACTTTCATCATCGTACCATCGAGTGTACCAAGCCGGTGCTGGGGCTCAAATTCTTTATGGTGTTGGCTGCCCTGGGAGAGGCAGGGATGGCCGGGTATATCGAGGGGCTGTTCGACCTCACGGCCCAGGTTTATGACTACCTTCAGAGCCTGCCCGACTTTGAATGCCCCGTGGTCCCACAATCCAACATCCTCTGTTTCCGCGTCAGGGGCGTCGGCGATGGGCACCTGGCGCTAAGGGACAGACTGCTGGCCCGGGGCAACTACTATGTCTCCAGTACCTTGCTGAACGGCCAGCGAACCCTGCGCCTGACGCTGACAAATCCAGCCACCAGCCTGGAGGAGATCAGGGGCTTGGTGGCCGAGATCCGCGAGTTGCTCGCTGGCGACACTGCCTGATTGCGACCAGGCCGGCGCCGGTGGGTCGGTTAGGAGCGAAAGGATGAAAGATCCCAGGTTTGTCATTTTTGACTGGTTCTCTAACCAGGCAACCGTGGAGGCACGGGCCGACTTTGTGGCTCAGATCGACCCCTACCTTGCGCCCCTCATCCAGCCCGGGGATCGTGTCCTGGATCTCTGCTGTGGGGCAGGCCCCGTGGCCTTCTATCTTGAGGAACAGGGCGCACAGGTCACCGGCATCGAGCTTGCGGCTGTCCCACTCGCGCTGGCGCGTGAGGAGGCCAGCAGGCGGGGATCAAAGGTCGACTTTGTACAGGCCGACGCCCTCACCCACGACCTGGGAACGAGTGTGTATGACCTGGTCGTGTGCCTGGGGAACGCTATTATGGATTTCCCTCACCAGAGCTTTCCACGGTTTCGGGATAGGATGGCCGATGCCCTGACTCCCCAGGGCCGATTGGTACTCGAATACCGCGATGGACTGCTCAGGGTGGCCCAGATGAGTGAGCCCAGGGAGGTAGTCGAGCAGGGCGCGGAGGACCAGATCTTGCGGCGCTTCATCAAGTACGATCCTGCCCTGGGCGCGTACCTGTCTGAATATCGCAATCTGACCACCGGTGAGGCCCACGAGTGCACGGCCTACATCTACACAGGTCCCTTGATCCGTATCGGGCTGGAATCAAGGTTTCGCTTTGAGCGTTCGATACAACTCGCCGCAGCGCGCTTTTTGGATATCTATGCCA
>JASFHU010000701.1:0-3430 GCA_050123055.1 Anaerolineae bacterium | reverse complement strand
CGGCGCGCTTCATTTGTTCTTCGGTGATTTCCGGAATCTCGGACAGATCGATATCTCGGTCGCTCACTGGTTATTCCTCACCCCACTCCTCTGCAAAGGCCCGGTAGTAGAGATGCTGCTCGTTGCCGGTTGCCCTTCGCATGGAAAAACTGCGAATCACATCTTTTTGTTCTTTATGGGCTATCACGACGGCTGTGCTGCGGAGCAGCCCGATGGTGATGAATCGATGCTCTGCGTACTCGAACCGGTCGTCCTCAAAGCTGAACATCACCCCGCGAAAGACGCTCTCCGCTTCTGTGAAATCCAGTCCATGTTTGGCCAGGTTGGTCTGGCGCTTGGTCTCATCCCACGCGAATTTCATTGCCCATTATACACATTTCAATCTGGGCCTACACTGGGTCTCAAATTCAAATGATCGTCGGTTCCCGGTACTCGCCAAACTCCTCGCGGAACACACCCATGATCTCACCCAGTGTGGCATAGGCGCGCACGCAGTCGAGGATGAAGGGCATGGTGTTCACCTTCCCACGGGCGGCCTGGCGCAACGCCTCCAGAGTCACGCCAGTGCGCTCATTGTCCCGCTCGCGGCGGACCCGTTCCAGGCGTGCCACCTGGCGCTCGTACCCCTCAGGGTCCATCTCTAGCAGGGGAATGCGAACCGCTTCATCCTCCACATAGTCGTTGACGCCGACCACGACCCGCTGATCTGTGTCGATCTCCCTCTGGTAGCGATAGGCGGCCTCGGCGATCTCGCGCTGGAAAAAGCCCTTCTCCAGCGCCGGGATGACACCGCCCACTGCCTCGATCTGCCGGAAGTAGTTGTGGGTTTCCTCCTCCATACGGTCGGTCAGAGCTTCGACGAAATACGATCCGGCCAGCGGGTCGACGGTGTGGGTCACGCCGCTTTCGTGGGCGATGAGTTGTTGGGTGCGCAGGGCAACCTTGACCGCGTATTCGCTCGGCAGGGCCAGCGCCTCATCCATGCTATTGGTGTGCAGCGACTGGGTGCCGCCCAGCACTGCGGCTAACGCCTGCCAGGCGGTGCGCACGATATTGTTCTCCGGTTGCTGGGCGCTCAGGCTGCAGCCCGCCGTCTGGGTGTGGAACCGCAGGAGCCAGCTCCGTGGGTCCTGCGCGCCGAAGGTCTCCTTCATCTCGCGGGCCCAGATTCGGCGCGCGGCCCGGAACTTGGCAATCTCTTCGAAAAAGTCGTTATGCGAGTTGAAAAAGAAGGACAGCCGCGGCGCAAATTCGTCCACGTCCAGCCCGCGCTCGATGCCCCAGCGTACGTATTCCAGCCCGTCCACCAGGGTGAAGGCCAACTCCTGGGCGGCGGTAGAGCCCGCCTCGCGGATGTGATAACCGCTGATGCTGATCGTGTTCCAGCGGGGCAGGTGGTTGCTGCCATACTCAAAGGTGTCCACCACCAGTCGCATAGACGGCTTGGGCGGAAAGATGAACTCTTTTTGGGCGATATACTCCTTCAGGATGTCGTTCTGGATGGTTCCCCCCAACACCTCCGGTGGAATCCCTCGTTTCTCGGCCATGGCGATGTACATAGCCCAGATGACGGCAGCCGGGCTATTGATGGTCATGGAGGTGGTGATCTCGTCTATCGGGATGCCGTCAAAGAGCACCTCCATGTCGGCCAGGCTCGACACAGCCACACCGCACTTGCCAAACTCGCCCAGGGCCTCAGGCGCGTCAGCATCGTAGCCGTACAGGGTGGGCATGTCAAAGGCGACCGACAGGCCGGTCTCGCCATGTTCCAGAAGGTACTTGTAGCGGGCGTTGGTCTCCTCAGCGGTCCCAAAGCCGGCAAACATGCGCATGGTCCACAGCCGGCCGCGGTGCATCGTAGCGTGCACGCCGCGGGTGAAGGGGTACTCGCCGGGGAAGCCCAGGTCGCGCTGGTAGTCGAGGTTGGCAACGTCCAGCGGCGTGTAGAGCCGCTCCACCGGCGCGCTGGAGGTGGTCATGAACTTTTCCATCCGCTCCGGATGCCTGCCCAGGCTGTTTTGGAGCGTGGATTCCTCCCACCGGTCCCGCTGTTCCTTCAGCTCTCCTAGCTTCTCCTGATCGAACATGATAGCTCCCCTCCAGGCTGCCACAGTAGGGCAAGGGTACGAGTTGATTCCCTCATTCTCAGCCACTATCCGGCCAGAGAGTGGCTTGGCTGCCTGCTCCATTATACCACAGCCTTGGCATGCAGTGTCAATGGCGCCGGATCCGCAGGACCCGAGTCCACCGGGCCCAGGCCCGCGCCGAGGACAGTGGGAACTGGCGCAGCGGTCAACTATCGTGCTCGACCAGTTCGATCAGGACTCCGTGGGCGCCCTTGGGATGGACGAAGGCCACGCGTCCATGGGCCCCCCGGCGCGGTGTCTCGTCGATCAGGGGTACATCTTGGGCCTTGAGCTGGGCCAGGGCAGCCTCAATGTCCTCTATCTCGATGCACAGATGGTGGATACCCTCGCCCCGCTTGGCGAGATACCGGGCGATGCCGGTGTCATCGCTGGTGGGCTGTACCAGCTCGATGTTGCTCTCCCCGATGGGCAGGAAGGCGACCTGGACCTTCTGGTCGGGCACGTCCGACACCTCTTCCAGCGGCAGCCCGAGGGCGGTCTCGTACACTCGCAGGGCTTCCCGGATGTCGCGCACGACGATGCCGATGTGATCGATCTTCATGCCGATTCCCTTCTATCTCCGTTTAGTAGGCGTGGTCCCATTCTCCCTCCGCCTGGCGGCGGCGAAGTGAGACGGGCAGGGGAGGCACGGGGCTGGTCTCTATCCAGGGGAAGGGCTGTTGGATGGTGGACGGTTCTGGTGGGATGGGGCGCTCTGTGGCGGCTGCTGCTGCGGAGCCTGGGTCGCCGGTCGCAGCTTGGAATAGAGAGGTCAGCTCGTCCAATAGCCGGAATTCGGGGTTCAGCCGGTAGAACACCCGGTTTCCCTCCTCCGAGCGTTGCAATAGATCGATCTCTGCCAACCGCCCCACCTCGCGCTGTACAGCCCGGATCGGTTGTCCGGTTTCGCGCTCGATCTCGCGCTGGTAATATTGACGATCTGGATTCAACAAGAACAGGTGCAATATTTGCACTCGTGCTACAGATGAGAACAGGACTTCCAGTTGTGATAACATTTCGTATACACTCCCGATCCTTTTTGTGCCAGTGTTCGGGCTCAGAACGAAGTAAATGCCCGGTATTCGCCAAAGGTCCCGCGCAGGACATTGCAGATCTCGCCCAGAGTGGCATAGCTCTCAACGGCAGACAGGATCAATGGCATCAGGTTATCGTCGTTTTTAGCGCCACTCTCCAGCCGCGCCAGTGAAGACGACACCTTTTCGTTGTCACGGCGCTTGCGAAGAGCTTGTAGTCGGGCTGATTGTCGCTCGCCTACGGCTGGATCGACGCGCAGGAGGTTCATT
>JASFHU010000700.1:0-3432 GCA_050123055.1 Anaerolineae bacterium | reverse complement strand
TGGGGACTCTGGAGTCCCGGACTTGTCCGGGGCATGCTAGAGGTAGGAGCAGAGTGATGAGACGATTGATCCTTTTGGTTGCGGTACTTGTTGTGTTGGCCAGCCTCGGCGGCTGCGGGAATGCGGCTGGCAAAGAGCGCCCCTCTGAGAGCGCGTTCTTGGCCGGTTTTTCCCTGGCACCGATTCTTGAGGCCAACGAAGAACACCTGATCGCCAAACATATCAGCTCGGGCGACGCAGTATCAGAGCCGCCGCTCGGATTCTTTCAGAAACATGAAGTAGCGACCGTCAAGATCGATGAGACCAACACCCCTGCCTTCATGGAGGCTGTGAGAAGCGACATTGAGCGGGACCTGGTCAGCAGCGGCGCCACGATTCATGGGCAGGGCAGGGGCGGAAATGATGGTCAGACACCGGAAGGCGAGTTGCCCGACACCGACTATTACTCGCTCCGCTATCGCCAGGACAGCACAGAGGGGGCCGTGAACATCTGGGGAGTGCGTGGCGCCGGGACCAACTTTGTCCTCATTGTGCTCATCACTGAGAGCCAGGGTACATAAATCACCCTGGGGAGGCGGATCATGTTCAGGAAGCTGTGGTTTATGATCGTTCTGTCCCTGCTTCTCCTGCCGGCTACACCGGCAGGCGCCCAGCAGGGGCAGGAGCACTCGGACCCATCAGGCCAGTGGCGCGGCCAGTACTTTGACAATCGCTGGCTCAGCGGTCAGCCTTCACTGGTGCGGAAGGACGCAGAGATCGACTTTGACTGGGGCTCCGGCTCGCCAGGACCAGGCATCCCGGACGATGGCTTTTCCGTCCGCTGGGCACGCTCGGTCCGGTTGGAACCGGGAGCCTATCGTTTCACCGCAACCAGCGACGACGGCATCCGCCTCTACGTCGATGGCCGGCCGGTGATAGACGAATGGTGGGACCACCCTGCCCGCACCTTTACCGGGTACCTCAGGCTGACAGCCGGCGAGCACGAGATCGTGGTGGAGTATTACGAGAACACAGGCCACGCCCTGGCCCGCGTTTCGTGGGAAGCCGTTCCACCTGAGGCCTGGGCAGCTGAATATTATGACAATCCCTGGCTTCAGGGGCCGGCCACTCTGATGCGGGACGACGAGGACATAGACTTTGACTGGGGGTACGGGTCGCCTGGGCCGGGTATTCCCCGCGACGGCTTCTCGGTTCGCTGGACCGGAACCATCAACCTCACCGCCGGCTTATACCGCTTTACGACGACCACCGATGACGGGGTACGGTTGTGGGTGAATGGCCATAACCTGATCGACCAGTGGCACGACCAGCCAACCAGGTCGCATTCCAGCACGATCCACGT
This sequence comes from Anaerolineae bacterium, assembly GCA_050123055.1. Classification (GTDB taxonomy): domain Bacteria; phylum Chloroflexota; class Anaerolineae; order JAAYZQ01; family JAAYZQ01; genus JASFHU01. Next base: position 2,090 of record JASFHU010000700.1, on the reverse strand, counting down.
GACAGGCAGTGCGGCCGTCCGGATGGACTATTACGAGCAGGGTGGCATCGCGAAGGCGCATCTCTCCTGGATCCGGGTAGGCGAGGATCCTCCCCCGCCAGAGCCCGGCACGGTCATCGTGGACGACACAGACCCAGGCTTTGTCAAGGGCGGAGCCGAGAGCTCCTGGCGCATGGCTGTCGAGGGGCACGCCTGGCACCTGACCTGGACGCGGAACAACAACCGGGTCCGCCCGAACTATAACTGGGGACGCTGGATTCCCGATCTCACACCGGGCCGCTACGAGGTCTCGGTGTACATCCCTGAGCGCTACTCGACCACCGCCCGGGCGCGCTACTGGATCTCCCACGCCGGCGGCTACACGCTGCGCATCGTGGATCAGTCAACCCACGGCGGCACCTGGGTCTCGCTGGGCAACTACCGCTTCCGGGGCAACGGCGGTGACTATGTCTCGCTGGCCGACGTCACCTTTGAGCCCTATCTATCGCGCCTGATCGCGTTCGACGCAGTCAAGTGGGTGCGCCAGCCATAGTCGCTTGGCCTGGGCGCCCCTTAGACCGCGGCACGGGTCCCGATCTGTAGCAGATCGGCCATGTTGGCCCGCGGATCGATGACCGGTTCTATGAGCGACGTCCCGCAGGTCATGAGGGTGGTCACGCCCGGGCCATGTCCCGCCCTGAGGCAGTCGCTGTGGACCACGACACCGATGGTCACAGCGCCCTGGCGGTAGGCTCTGCCGTAGCGGTTGTCGTGATCCAGGAGGGCCACGAAATCGCCGAAGCGGATCTTGTCCAGGCCATAATCGGCCACGGTCTGCGGGTCGCTGGTCACAATGTCATAGTCGCCCTTGGCGACGTGTGGTGCACCGATCCCCGAGCCCAGGGCGGCAGCCGGCGCCATGGTGGTCACCGGAACCCGGAGTCCCCCCCCGCCCGTCTCCTTGATGGCCAACTTTTTCAAGAGCTCAGGGTCAAGGTTGAAGAGCGTGATGGCGGGATAGTCGAGCAGCTTTAGCCCCTGGCCCCGGGCGCGGATGATGATCTTGTCATCGTAGGAGAGCGCCTCTTTTGCCTCGCGGGGAAAATCGACGATGACGTGCTCAGACCCGCCGTGGTGGCCGATCACATAGCCAGTCGCGCCCTTGGCCTCACCAGAGATGACCTTGGCCTGGTTGCCGGCACAGGAAAACACCTGGAGCGATACGTTGGGATGCTCAAACGGTTTCTTGGTGTCGGCGGTACAACTCACGCCGGGCTCGACGTGATCCCCGGCCCAGCCGAAGGCGGGATCGCCCACCTGGATGTTGACCGTGATGCCGCCGATGGAGGGCAGCAGAAAGGGAGCCCCCTGGTGGTCGACGCCCCAGGTGCCCCTGGTTTTGGGAGGTCCGGGCTGGCATTGCAGAAGGAATTCGACGACCCTGTCTTCATTGGTCTTGAGCATGTCTACCCCCTTTGATAAAGCAGAAGTGGTCCTACCGGCATTGTATCACAGCGCCGTGGAGGGATCAAATCCAATCGTGCCCGGGCAGGATTGCTTCAGGCCATGGACTGCTTTCTTGCCTCCGGTGTCAGTTTCTTAAGACAAGCGGTAAGTAGACACCCGTATCGCTGGCCTCGCCGCTCCGTACGGTGATGCTCTTGACCGCGACCTGAGCACTCCTGTCGCTGGCGGTCAGGGTCAGGGTGTACTGGCCGCCGGCCAGACCGGCCAGGCTCACCGCCTCGCCGTTGCCCAGCGAACCATGCCCGAACAGGTTCCAGTTCAGGGCATCCCCGGGCAGGTGACCGTCCTCCGGATCGTACGGCATAGATGCAGTCCGGGCCGGTGACTACGTTTTCGACTTCGTGCCAAACAATCCCCGGAGCACGTTGACGCGCTTGATGACCAACTCGACCACGCCGAGCGTGACCACAAATGAGCCCAGGACAACGACCAGCAGTTTTGCTGTGATACCAGTATCCCATTGCACGACAAAGTAGGCGATGACGATGATCACCGGCTGGTGGAGCACAAAAAAGGGCATGATCGTTTCCCCGCCGTAGCGCAGCCACTTGTTTGTGAAATCCAGATAGCGCATGCCGATATAG
>JASFHU010000699.1:0-3437 GCA_050123055.1 Anaerolineae bacterium | reverse complement strand
CGAGGCCGGCGTGTGGAAGGTGGTACTCAAAAGCAGCACGGCCATCTATGGCGCGCGCCCCACGAACTCGGCCTTCTTGACCGAGGATCACTCGCTGCGCGGCAGCCGCCGCTATGGCTACACCCGCGATTTGGTCGAGATCGAGACCTTCTGCAACGGCTTCTCGCGACGCGTGCCCAAAATGGTACTGACCAGCCTCCGCTTCGCCAGCATCGTCGGGCCGGGGGCCGATACGCCCATGACCCGCTTCTTGCGCACGCCGTGGGCACCCGGGCTGATGGGCTTTGACCCCATGATGCAGGTCATCCACGAGAATGACGTTGTCGCCGCCCTGCTCCACGCTGTGAAGGAGGATGTGCCGGGTGCCTTTAACATCGCCGCCACCGACGCCCTGCCCTTGAGCCGGATCCGGGGTCTGGTGGGCAAGCTGCCCTTCTCGGTTCTCCACATGTGCGCCAACTGGAGCGTCTCACTGCTAGGCACTGCCCTTTTGGGCGTCAAGCGCTACCTGCCCATCGACCCTGAGTACCTGCGCTACCCGTGGGTGGGCGATCTGGCCCGCATGGAGCAGAGCTTGGGCTTTACGCCGCGCTACACCGCCGCAGAGACCCTGCGCGAGTTCGCCGCCCACCTGCGCCTGGGCCACTACCGGACGGGGCCAGCCAGCCTGGCCCAAGATGCGGGCTACATGCGTGAGGTCATCGAGCGACGCGGCCGCACGCAGGACCACCACACCTCACCAGATACAGCAGTGCCGGGGGACGGCAATGGATAGACGGCAGACCGGGCATGAGGCCCCATCCAGCGACGTAAGCGGCCAGGAGCAAGCGCTCTCAGACGCTGCCTTTTCTGGGCCACCGGACGAGGAGCAGTTGCGACTTTTGCTTGCCGAGCTGGACGAGTTGACAGATCGGGTCCAAGCCCTAGCGCCCGACTACGAGCCCCCTGCCTTCTCGCCCGAGAGGCTGGTGACGCTTATCGAGCGGTTGCTAAGTTGGTATCCCAAGGATGTTCAACTTAGGATACTGGAGAAACTGCAGGGTGCTCTTCGCCGGGACCTGTTCAACCTCGACCTCTGGAAGGGCATCTGGTACATGCTGAGCTACACGCTCCGGCATAACGCAGACCTGGTCAGACGGCATGCGCGGGGCGAAATCGACACCGATCCCTGGGGGCTGGACTGGGAACTGGTCGATCTGGTCCTCCCCTTTTTCAACTTTCTGTACAAGACCTACTTTCGCGTCGAGATCACGGGCATTGACAACATCCCCATTGAGGGCCGGGCCCTGCTGGTGGCCAACCATTCGGGCCAGTTGCCCTGGGATGGCATGATGGTCGGCACGGCCATCTTGAACGAACACCCGGCTGGGCGGCTGGCGCGCGGACTCTATGCCGCCATACTGCCCGGGATCCCCTACGTGTCTACCCTGCTGGTCAGATTGGGACAGACCCTGGCCACCGTGGAGAATGGCACGCGCCTGCTGGAGCAGGACGAACTGGTCATGGTCTTTCCCGAGGGCTACAAGGGCACGGCCAAGCCTTTCAAAGATCGCTACCGGCTGGCGCGTTTTGGCCGGGGGGGCTTTGCCCAGATGGCCCTCAATACCCAGTCGCCCATCATTCCCGTGTCGGTCGTGGGCTCAGAGGAGACCTACATCTCGCTGGCCAAGCTGCCCACCTTTTCCGAGATCACCGGCATTCCCTACCTGCCAATTACCCTCAGGTTTCCCTGGTTGGGTCTGCTGGGCATCGTACCGCTGCCGACCAAATGGTACATCGACTTCGGAGAGCCAATGCAGGTGAACAACTGTGGTGCAGACTCGGCTGACAACATCGTAAAGGTCTCGCAAGTGACCGACCAGGTGCGCAACACTGTGCAGGAGATGATCCACAGCCGCCTGGCGCAGAGACGTTCCATCTTTTTTGGGTAGGCTTGAGCACTATGGTAATGGTGGCGAGATTTCTCGGGCGTTTTGCCCTAATCCTGGCGTTTTCGTTCTGTCTTCTTGCTTGTGAGGGGGTGGCCTCTGTCGAGCCTTTGCAGGTAGTCCCAAGCGCGTCAGGAGGCGAACCACCCGCTCCAACAGCCACAGGCGTGCTGGACGAGTTGCTTCCGACCCGGACACCGGCTCCCACGGCCACGCCAGGGCTCATCGCGCGCGGTGTGGAAGAAGTAGCTGCCGAGACCGGGCTGGCTTACACCTACGTCCTGGGCCTCTCTACATCAGACTGGATCAACCTGGGGATCTCCCTTCTCTTCGTCGTTCTTGGCTACCTGGTGGGCACCCTACTGATCCGCCGCATTCTGCCGCCCATCGCCCGCCGCACGCCGACCGACCTGGATGATCGGCTCCTGGAGAAGCTCGGCCCTGACCTGCGCTGGTTGTTGGTTGTCTTTGCCCTGCGGTTTGCCACAGACCGGCTCACCTTCGTCAGCGCCGGGGTGAAGGACTTGATGGCCGACGTCTGCTTTTTGGTAGGATTGGCCATCGTCATGCAAGCCGGTTGGCGACTGATCGACTTGGCCGGACGGTGGTATGGCGAGCGGTCGCGCGGGGCCGGACGCGAGGAGGAACTGGCGCCGCTCATCACCCTGCTGGCCCGCATCTTTCGCGCCGTGCTCCTGGTCACCGGCCTGGTCATCCTGCTCGCCCACTTTGGGGCCAACACCACGGCCCTGGCCGTTGCGCTGGCCCTCGGCGCTCTGGCCATTACCCTGGCAGCGCGGGACACCGTCGCCGACGCCATCGCTGGGTTCATCATCCTCGTTGACCGGCCCTTTCGCACGGGGGATCGCATCCAGATCGAGGGCGAGGACGCCTGGGGGGACGTGGTGGACATCGGGCTGAGGACCACGCGTATTCGAACGCGAGACAACCGATTGGTCATCGTACCCAACTCTCTCATCAATGGAAACCAGGTGGTCAACTACACCTATCCCGATCCCCACTACCGGATCCAGAGCAGCGTCAAAGTCGCCTACGGTACCGACATCGAGTTTGCGGAGCAACTCATCATTGATACGGTGCGGCAGATGCCCGGCGTACTGCCCGGCGCAGAGATCGAGGTTCTGTACGACGAGATGGGGGACTCGGCCATGATCCTCTGCGTGCGGTGGTGGATCGCAACGTATGCCGACGCACGAAGGAGTCGCGATCAGGTGCATCGCGCGCTGCAAAAGGCGCTGGATGCTGCTGGCATCGACATGCCCTACCCCACGCAGTCTTTACATCTCTACAACGAATCGGAAGTGACAGATGATAGCGCAACCTGAGAAGGACATTCTGATGACTATCGGGCTGTACAACCTGGCGATCCTGCGGATCGCTTGATGCCGCAGATCGTGCATCGCGCCACCGATACTGGGACGCAGGAGCCAGGATCGCGGCAGAGAACTTTGAAAGGGAGCCCATGGAGCTATTGCTAGAACCCAAGGC
>JASFHU010000698.1:0-3441 GCA_050123055.1 Anaerolineae bacterium | reverse complement strand
TCGGCGCACCTCCGGGCTACGTGGGCTACGAGGAAGGCGGCCAGTTGACCGAGGCGGTGCGGCGGCGGCCCTACAGCGTGGTGCTCTTTGACGAGATCGAAAAGGCCCACGCCGAGGTCTTTAACGCCCTGCTGCAACTGTTGGATGACGGCCGCTTGACCGACGGCCATGGGCGGACGGTGGATTTTAAGCACACGGTGGTCATTCTGACCTCGAACGTGGGCACCGAGTTCATGGACGGCCGGGTCACAGATACGGACGAACAGCGCCGAGAGCTGGTCATGGCCGCCTTGCGGCAGAGCTTCCGGCCCGAGTTCCTGAACCGGATCGACGAGATCATCATCTTTCACGGACTGACCCAGGAACACCTGAAGGAGATCGTCGACATCCAGATGCGCCAACTAGACAAGCTGCTGGCAGGCCGCCAGCTTGAGATCGAGCTGACCGAAGCGGCCAGGGCGTTCCTGGCCGAAGAGGGGTACGATCCTGCCTATGGCGCGCGTCCATTAAAGCGGATCATCCAACGGGAGGTGCAAGATCCGTTGGCCTTGAGCCTGCTCCAGGGCGATTTCCGCGAGGGAGACCTGGTTCGGGTAGACGCCCTGGATGGCCGATTGACCTTTGAGCGGATCGTTGGCTCTGGCCAGGGGGAATAGACCTTCAGACCTGACAGGTTTTTACCGGTAGTTGGGCACCTGCCAACGGCTGCCCAGGTTGGGTTGAGCTCCAGATGATGGGACTTTGCACACGAACCCTCGGTTCGCCCTGTCAGGTCTTGAATCCAACATGAGAACTACTGACCGGGTCCTTTTCCCTTTGCCTGCAAAGCAAAAACAGGGTATAATCGAGACGAGAGCAACGTGAATACGAAAGAGAGTTATAGATCATGATGAGATTTGACCGATTCACCGAGAGAGCACAGGACGCGGCCATGCGCGCCTACGAGGTCCTGCAACGCTACGGGCATACACAGGTGGACACCGAACACCTGTTGCTGGCACTGATCGAGCAGCCGGATGGCGTGATCCCTGAAATCCTCCAGCAATCGGGGGTGGACCTGGCAGCCCTGACCAACCGGCTGGACGAAGAGCTACAGCGCACACCGCGCACCCAGATCTATGGCGGTGGTGTGGGACAGGTATATATCACGCCGCGACTCAAGCGGGTGATCGACCAGTCGAACGAGGAAGCGTCCAAGTTAAAGGACGACTATATCTCCACCGAGCACCTCTTTCTGGCCATCGCCAACGAGCGGAACACCCCTGCGGCCCGGATCCTGGCCGAGTCGGGTGTGAACCGCAAGCGCATCCTGGAGGTGATCGAAGACGTGCGCGGCGGGCAAAAGGTCACCAGTCCTCAAGCGGAGACTCGCTACCGGACGCTGGAAAAGTTTAGCCGCGACCTGACCCAATTGGCCCACGAGGGCAAGCTCGATCCCGTCATCGGGCGGGACGCCGAGATTCTGCGGATGATCCAGGTGCTCAGCCGCCGGACCAAAAACAACCCCGTCCTCATTGGCGGGGCTGGGGTGGGCAAGACGGCCATCGCCGAGGGCCTGGCGCGCAAGCTGGCCGAGGACGATGTGCCCGAGCTTCTCAGCGGCAAACAGGTGATCCAGCTCGACATGGGCGCCATGGTAGCCGGAACTCGCTTCCGAGGCGAGTTTGAGGAGCGGCTCAAAAGCGCCATAGAGGAGGTCCAGCGCGCCGAGGGCGAGATCATCCTCTTCATCGACGAGATCCACAGCGTCGTCGGCGCTGGCGGAGCCATGGGCGCGCTCGATGCCTCGAGCATGATGAAGCCTGCCCTGGCCCGGGGCGAGCTGCGCTGCATCGGCGCAACGACGCCCGACGAGTACCGCCGTTTCATCGAAAAGGACGCCGCCCTGGAACGCCGGTTCGCGCCCGTCTGGGTGGAAGAGCCCTCGCTGGAGGAGACCATCGAGATGCTCAAGGGCCTGCAAGACCGCTACGAGGCCCACCACAACGTCCGCTATACCGAGGAGGCGCTGGTTTCCGCAGCCCGGCTGTCCCACCGCTACGTGACCGACCGCCACCTGCCCGACAAGGCGGTGGACCTGATCGACGAAGCGGCCAGCAAGCTCCGGGTGGCCATCTACTCGATGCCGGCCGACCTGAAGGACATGAAGTCCAGGCTGCAGAAACTGACCACCGAGGAAGAGGCAGCCTGGGCAAACCGCGACTATGAGCGGGCTGCCCAGTACAAAGCCGAGCGCTTGGCCCTGGAAACCGAATTCAACGAGGCACGCGACGCCTGGCGCCAGGAGACCGGCCTGGACGAGACGGTGGAGGCCGAGGACATCGCCGAGGTGGTCGCCACCTGGACCGGCATCCCGGTCACCAGCTTGCTCAAGACCGAGGCCGAAAAGCTGCTGGACATGGAGGAACACCTGCACCAACGGATCGTGGGCCAGGATGAAGCCATCAACGCCATCGCCGACGCCATCCGCCGGGCCCGGAGCGGCCTGAAGGACCCGCGCCGGCCCATCGGCAGTTTCATCTTTTTGGGTAGCTCGGGCGTGGGCAAAACCGAGCTGGCCAAGGCGCTGGCCGAATTCATGTTCGACGACGAAGATGCAATGGTCCGCATCGACATGAGCGAGTATCGGGAGCAGCACACCGTCAGCCGCCTGTTCGGTGCGCCTCCTGGCTACGTCGGCTACGAGGAGGGAGGCCAGCTCACCGAAGCGGTGCGCCGCCGCCCCTACCAGATGGTGCTCTTTGACGAGATCGAAAAGGCTCACCCGGACGTGTGGAATGCCCTGTTGCAGATCCTCGAGGATGGCCGGCTGACCGACGGCCAGGGGCGCATCGTCGACTTTCGCAATACGGTGATCATCATGACCTCCAACATCGGCACCGAGTATTCCGCGCAGGGGGGCACGCTGGGCTTCCTGCACTCCACCGACGCCGATGACGAGGCCCGGGAGAGCAAAAAGAAGGTCGAAGAGGGGCTTAGGCGGACCTTCCGCCCCGAGTTTCTGAACCGCATCGACGAGATCATCATCTTCCACACCCTGACGCCCGAGCACATGGAGCAGATTGTGGACCTGCAAATGAAAGAGATCCGCGAGCGGCTGGAGGAACGGGGGATCGCCGTCGAGCTGACCGACGCGGCCCGCGAGTGGCTGGCAGCAGAGGGCTATGACCCGGCCTTTGGCGCCCGGCCGCTGCGCCGCACGCTGCAACGCTACGTCGAGAGCCCGCTCTCGAAGCGCATCCTGCGCGGAGAGTTTGAGGCCGGCGATCATGTGCTGGCCGACGTGGGCGACGGCGAGGGCCTGGACTTTACCAGGCAGGAGCCCATCCCGGTCGAACTGCCCATGCCAGTGGAAGAGGCGGAGAGCGCAGAGGTCTAGTCCACCTGCGCCAACATGGAAAATGGAGAAACCCGGTCTCTTGAGGAGACCGGGTTTTTTCA
>JASFHU010000697.1:0-3446 GCA_050123055.1 Anaerolineae bacterium | reverse complement strand
TCAATGCCCAGGCTGGGCGCGAAATCTTGAGACTTGGGGTTCTCGGGGCCAATGGTGGTCTGGAACGGAGAGCTGTTGCAGTTCTGCACAAAGCCCGATTCGGGGTTGAGCACCTGGGGCAACTCGTCAAAGGGCAGGTACTCGGTCCACAAGGTCTGCGAAGTGTCGCCGGGGAGGTACCCGGACCAGTCGTATCCCTCTGGCCGAATGGGGAGCAGGCCATGGTAGAGATAGTAGATATTGCCTTCCCGATCGGCATAGCTCACGTTGAACATGGGTAGACCAGGCAAGCGCAGGGCGTCCTGCCACTCCTCGAGGGTGCGGGCCTTGTTCATGCGGTAGACTTGTTCAAAGATACCCGCCTGGCCCAGGCCCGCATAACGGATGGCGTAGGTACCGTGGGGCCTGCGCAGCACAGGGCCATAGATCGACCACAAGACCTCCTCCTGCACCGTCCATCGCAGGCGGCCCAAGAGTTTGACTTTGATCGGCGCGGTGCGCACTTCAAGGTCGAGCCATTGACCATCAAACCGGTACTGGTTTGGGTTCTCGGGATTGACTTCCAGGATATAGACGTCGATCAGGTCGGGCTTGTTCACCGTGAAGGCCCAGCCCAGGGTTCGATTGTGACCGTGGGTCACGACCGGCATGCCTGGGAATAGCCCGCCGCTGGCGTCCCAACCTTCGTCGCTATGGAGGTGTGCCTCGTACCAGGTCACAGGTCCTTCCCAGGGTTGGTGCGAGTTCACGGCCAGGTAAGTCTGGCCGTCGTCAGAGCGGCCAGGCGAGACGCTGAACGAGTTGGACCCCAGCGAGTCCGCTCGAGCAGAGGCAAGCTGGGGCCGCTCCGGCTCAAAAAGCTGAGCCAGTGTCTTGTCCAGGCCGAAAAAGAGTGGGGATTTGTGTACCGAGCCGGCGACCAGGTCGTGCCCTGTCACGGGGAACAGGCCGGGAAGTGCCTGATCGGGGTGGAGCGCCGCATAACGATTGAGGCCGGCGGCATAGGCTTCGCAGAGTGCCCGTACCTCGGGACTATGATCGCGGCTGTAGCTGGCATCCACCACGTCCCATACGCGCAGCAGGTGGACCATATAGTCGTTGGGGGCTGCGTCTTGGCCATACACCGAGGCCAACTGGCCGCGCGCAGCCAGAAGAGTCTGCTGGATGGTCAAAAAGTCGTCCTCAGCGTGCGCGTAGGCCAGGCCATAAGCCACGTCGGCGTCGGTGCGTCCAAAAACGTGGGGGACACCCCATTCGTCGCGCAGGATGCGGACGTCATAGTTGGTGCCGGTGGTCGTTGGGTTGTCGAATTGTACCGGCTCAGGCCAAAAGATCAGGGCCACCAGGCCCAGCAGAAGCAGGAGAATGATCAGGCCAATCCGTTTCCACATTGTGCTGCCTAAACCTTCCGTTCGTAGTCGGAAAAAGCACTCATCCCTGATCTGCAGCAGGGGTCGCGACACCAGCCACGACTTCAGCCACGAAGGCGTGGGGGATGGCCGTGCGCTTGCCGGTACTCAGATCCAGCCAGACGTGCTCGGTGCGCGCTCGGGAGATGGTAGCGCCATCACTCGGCCGCGTGAGGATCGTGTGGCGGATGGCGGTGCTGCCCTCGGCGTCAGAGAGCCAGGTGGTCACTTCCAGTTCGTCGTCGAGCAGGGCGGGTTGGCGGTACTCGATGCGGTGGTGCCGGGCAAAAACAGCCAGGCCCTCAGCTTCCATCCGGGCAATGGGCCAACCGCGGGCCGCAATTGCCTGGAGCCCACAATCCTCGATGTAGGAAAGATGGACGGCGTTGTTCGCATGGCCGGCGCCATCCAGGTCCCGCCATTCAACCCGGCGTACCTGTCGAAAGGCACCGGCCGGCGGTGACGCCGCCGGGAACCGCTCCCGGCGCGGCGCAGATTGGGGCGGTCCTTCGGGATAGAAGGCGGTCTTCATCTCAGGCGGAATGGTGGCTGGCCGGCCGGTGGAAAGCTGCAAAAAGACCCAGTCGGTTGAAGCCCGGGCCACCAGCTTGCCGGACCCATCGTGACGCATCTCGTAGGCCCGCCGGGAGCGGACGCGGCGAAAGTCAGACACCCAGGTCTTGATCTGTACCGTGTCGCCGTAGCGCAGCGGGCGCAGGTACTCGATCTCTGTCTCGCGGACGAGCCAAAGTCGATCGAGGGCCTCGTAGCGGGCCAGATCGTAGCCCGCGGCGGCCGAGGCGCCAAAAGCGGCCTCCTGTATGTAGCGCAAGTAGTTGGCCTGGTTGACGTGCCCGTAGGGATCGCACTCGTAGTGGCGTACGCGCAGGCTGTGCACGTGTGTCCTTGGCATGGTACGCTCCTGAATCTGGCGCCAGGGAGTTGTCCTTGAGACCCCTTACTTGGCGGCGACGTTGGCGGCGACGAGGACGGGATCCCAGACCGGGGCAAAGGGTGGGGCATAGCTCAGGTCGAGTTCCCGTAGCTCGGCGTTGGTCATGCGGTTGTACAGGGCGGTGGCCAGGACGTCGATTCGCTTGGCCACGCCGCGTGCCCCGACGATCTGCCCGCCCAGCAGCCGGTCGGTCCCCGAGTCCACCACCAACTTGACGTGGATGTCAGCCGCCCCCGGGAAGTAGTGGGAGATGTCCTTGGCGCGAATCTTGGTCTCGCTGGCAGAAAAGCCTGCGGCTCGGGCCCGGGTGGCAGTGAGGCCGGTAGAGGCCACAGTCAGGTCGAAGCAGCGGACGACCATGGTACCGGTCACGCCGCCAAAGGTGGCCTGCCCCCCGGCTGCGTTCTCCCCGGCCACGCGGCCCTGCTTGTTGGCCGTGCTGCCCAGCGGGATGTAGGCTGGCTGCTGGGTGACGAGGTGCAGCGCCTCGGCACAATCTCCTGCCGCAAAGATGCCGGGTAAGTTGGTGCGCATGGTGGCATCGGTGGCGATGGCGCCGCTCTCGCCGAGGGTCACGCCCGCTGCCTGGGCCAGCTCAGCGTTGGGCTTGGCACCCATGCCCAGCAAGGCGAGGTCACAGGGGTAACGCTCGTCAGCGGTGACCACAGCCTCTAGGTGGCCATCTCCCTCAAAGGACACGGGAGAGCCTGTAACCACCCTCACCCCTTGTCGTTCAAGCTCGGCGCGGACCAGTTGGCGCATGTCGGCGTCGAGGGTCGCGCGCAGCACCTTGCCGGAGCGGATGACCATGGTGACCTCCAGACCCAGCCGGCGGAAGGTCTCGGCCATCTCGATGCCGACGTAGCCACAGCCGATGACTGTGGCCTTCTTGGGTTGTTTCTCGGCCAGGAAACGCTGGACGGCCAGTCCCGACTCTAGCGTGCGCAGGCCAAAGATCCCAGCCAGGTCCGACCCAGGCAGGGCTGGCCAGAACGGGCGAGCGCCGGTGGCGATGACCAGTTTTTCAAAATCCTGCTCAAACTCGCGGTCATCCTGAAGGCTCGACACCGTCACGGTCCGCG
>JASFHU010000696.1:0-3456 GCA_050123055.1 Anaerolineae bacterium | reverse complement strand
CCTGAACCACGGACAGGCCACAGCCCGCTGTGAGTTCGCGGTGGAGACGCCTGTGGAACCCCAGGTCGGGATCTGGCTGGCCGAGGGGTGCGGGCGCCAGTACAAGCCGGGCTCTGCGACACAGATCTCGCTGCGGTCCAACGTGGATGGCCGGGTGGCCATCTGGCTGGACGGGCGCAGGCTGTTCGAGCGGGACCTGATCGGGGGAGAGACCCACAGTGAGCGCTGGAACGTGGGCACGACGCCGGGGCAGCACCGCTTGAGCGCTGTCATGGAGGAAGGTGGGGTGACGAGCGAGTGCTCCTACTCGGTGCAAGCGCCCCGCAAGATCCCGGCGCCCACCGTCAGCGTATGGTTGGCCGAGGGGTGCGGCCGGACGTTCAGGCCGGGCACCCGGACGCAGGTGTCGTTCCGGGCCAGCGTCGGTGGCCAGGTGGCCGTCTATCTGGCGAGCCAGGGGCGCAAGACCCAGTTCCTGTTTAGCCAACGGGTCCAGGCTGGCAGGGTAGCCAGCCACAACTGGACCGTGCCCGAACTGGCAGGCACATGGTCACTGGTGGCGGTGTTGAACGGGGGACAGGCGCGCGGTTACTGTGGGCTCGCAATCGCCCCTACGCCTACCCCGACCCCGGCAGTGGAAATCCGCCTGGAGGAGGGTTGCGGCCATACCTTCCCGGCCGGCGAGTATAGCCTTGCCTCCACGGTCTATGTGAAGGCCAACGTAGATGGCTGGGTGGAGGCCAATACAGACTATGAAGAGAGCACGGCCTTCAGGGAGTGGTTGAAGGCTGGGGAAGAGTTCGGATACCGCTGGGATGTGCCATGGTACCCTGGATCCTATAGCTGGAAAGCTGTGCTCAATGACGGCCAGGCCAGTGACCTCTGCGCGTTCCAGGTCCAGGGCACGGGGCCTGTGACACCCACTCCCGAGATCTGGCTCGAGACGGACAAGGGCTGCGGACAGGGGGTATACGCGCCAGACAGCGAGGTGCAGATCTACTACGGCTCGAATGTTGGTGGCGTGATGAGTGTCCGGTTGAAAGATCAGCAAGAACCCATCGTTGTCCGGGAGGTCGCAGGAGGAAAGACCTACCACACAAGTGTGATCGCCGGTGGGCAAGCAGCGACCTATGAGCTAACCGCTCATCTGAGGGGGTGGAAACTTGGTGCGACCTGCTCGTTCATTGTGCAGCCGATCGTCACAGAACCTGTGGAGGCACCGACCGTCACGCCAAGCCCGGAGGTCACCGCCACCAAGGAGGTTACGACGCCGGTGCAGGTCGCGCCGACGCCAGTGCCGACCCAGGAACCGCCGGTGGTGACACCGATACCTGAGGCGACCCCGACACCGGCAGGTTCGACGCCAACGGCAGTCTCGACCTCAGCACCCGTCGTGACCACGCCTACGCCAACCTGGACCCCATCGCCGGTGATGCCGACAGCGGTCTGGACCGCTACGCCCGCACCAGCGGTGCCAACTGTGGTCTTGACCCCTACACCGGTACCGGTGGCACCGACAGCGGTCTGGACCGCTACACCAGTGCCGTCGACGCCGCCGCCAGCGGCGACGCCGACCGCAATACCATCATCAGGGTAGAAGCATGTCTGAAACGATGAATCTCGATCTCCAAGTAAGAGGAAGCAAGGAAGCCGGCTACCGCGTTGAAGCGGAGGGGCCGGAAGAAGAGCGAGCTTTTGGCTTTCTTGACTGGGCACGGCTGGCCGACCTGGCGGCCGACCTGGAAACCATCTGGGCCGGGGTGGCGGATCCAGCGATACTGGAGCGGGCCGGTACGAGGCTGTTCGAAGCGCTCTTTCCGCGCAACGTGCTCAGGCTCTATGACCGGATCAGGCCAGATGCGGGTGAGGACAAGCGCCTGCGCATCCGGTTACATCTGCCACCCGAGTTGGCCACTTTGCCCTGGGAGCTGCTCTACGACCAGGACCGCTACCTATCCTTCGACCCCCGCCGCCCCATCGTTCGTTTCCTGGACCTGCCCGACACGCCCGCCGCCTTGAGCATAGAACCGCCAATGCGCCTGATGCACCTGATTGCCAGTTCTGCAGAGGCAGCGCTGGACGTGGAAAAGGAGGCCAAGCTTCTGAACTCAGCGCTGGCCGGGCTGGCAGAGCAGGGGCTGGTGGAAATCATCCCCGGCCAGCCGGGAACCCTGGAGACGCTGCGCCAGGGAGTGCGACAGGGGTGCCACGTGCTGCACTTTTCCGGGCACGGGGCGTTCGCCAGCGGCGAGGGCCTGCTTGTCTTTGAGGATGAGGGTGGACAGCACGAGTTGGTCGACCAGGATACTCTGGCCCACCTGTTGCTGGGAAGCCAGGTACGCCTGGCCGTCCTCAATGCGTGCGAGTCAGCGCTGGCGAGCGATGGCGATGCCTTTACCAGCGTAGCTGCCGCTCTGATCCGGGCTGGGCTTCCGGCCGTGATCGCCCACCAGTATCCCATGCCAGACAGCAGCGCCATCGTCTTTGCTGCCGAGTTCTACCGGGCGCTAGCCGACGGCCTGACGGTGGATGCCGCCGTCTGCGAGGGGCGGAAGGCGATCCTCTCCGAACTGGGTCCAGCGCGTTGGGAACAGGTCGACTGGGCCACCCCGGTGCTCTTTTTGCGGGCGCCCGATGGGCACATTCTGACCTGGGAAGAGAAGGCGAGGAAGCCAGGGGACGCGGGCCGACCGCTGATCCAGAATACCACGACGGTGAACGTAGACTCGATCAAGGGCGGCGTGGTGAATATCGGAGCCATCGGCAGTGCTGGTCACAGCAGGCATCGAGCCGTGGCCGGTTGGCCGGCAGCGGACAGGCACAGTGATGGCTACCTTTTCCCCTCCCAATCCGATGCCCCAACAAACGGCGACCGGCTACCGGCGCTCCTGAATGAGCTCGGGCAGAGGATAGGGACCATGGCCCCCAGGGAGAAGCGACCCCTGGCCCGGGAGCAGGTCGCCTCGCTGGAGCGCGAGCTCACCACGGAGCGGCTGGACCCCATCGCCTTGGCAAAGGCCCTGAGATGGTTTCGCCGCGAGTTGCCAGCTCTGTCAGGCGCCGCGGAGAGCGTGGTCCGCGAGGCCAAACCCCTGGCAGAGCGGGAGGGAGGGGCAGTGCTCGACGACTATCGTCTGGTCCTAGGTGATCTCTAGTGTATGCAGCGTCTCGTTGCAGCACAGACCACCGGGCGTGGGAGCCCGACCTACGATGAGACGCCAGGCTATCGAAGCCTGGCGTCTCTTTCGCTGTGGCCAGCCGTCCGTTCAGGCTGAGGGCTCTGCGGAAAAGACCGGGATAGAGCACCGTCCTTTGCAATTCTCTCCCAAATGTGGTATAATCTTGATGTTGCCCGAATAATAGAAGGTCTCCGGTAGCGGTTTGCAGACGGTCTGGATGCCTGGAGGGCCATCCAGCCTGCAGTACCGCTTACCATCGATTACAGGCCGACCGACA
>JASFHU010000695.1:0-3466 GCA_050123055.1 Anaerolineae bacterium | reverse complement strand
TTGGTGGCCAGGTTGAGCTGCATCAGCGATTGGAAGATGCGGTTGCCCTCCAGAGCGGTCCACCTCAGGGCCAGGGGTTCGGTGAGGGCCAGATCGCCGACGACCTGGTTGACGATGGGGCCGTGGTGGGTGACAACCACGTTGAGTGTCACAGGATCCTTACCTTTGACCTCGATGGTCTCATAGATGGTTTCCAGGTCCCGCCACCCGTCCTGGTACTGATACCGAGCAGGGTGAGCCGGATCGTCCACTCTCTCGATGTAGAGGTCCTGTACATCGGGGGCGAGGTTGGTCACGCCCCAGGCGATCTGGCCATTGTGGCCGATAACGACCAGGGGGACACCAGGAAAAGAGTAGCCGACAGTATCAAAGCGGCCGCCGTGAAGGCCGTTCTCGTACCAGATGGAGGGCATGTCCAGGCCTAAGTGTGTGTCGTCTGCCAGCAGCGGTTTGCCGGTGGCGGTGCGGCTGCCATGAACGACCCAGTTGTTGCTGCCGAGAAACATGGCGGGCTCGGCCAGGACGGAAGCCAGGGTGTCATCGCTGCTGGTGTCAATTCCTCGCAGCCAGGCGTAGCTGCGCGCCTCTGGGGGGATGATTACGGGCGCGTCGTCTGGATAGGGAGGGAGAAGCTGTTGGGTTGCCTCTTCACCCAGGGTGGCGATGAAGCGCGCCGTCAGCAGCTCCATGGGGTAGCTTCTGCCCAACTGAAGGCTCATGACCCCAGCCCAGGTCAGCGTGTCGAGAGGGGTCCAGGGTCCAGGCTCGAATCCGAGGATGGTGAACTCCAGGGGGAGGCGATCGCGATGGCTGTCAACGTAGGCATTGATGCCATCGGCATAGGCTTGCATGAGGGCGAGGATTTCTGGGTCGGCCGAGTCCAGATCCCGCTCGGCGGCCCGGCGCAGCCCGAGGGTGCGCATGAAACGGTCGATGTCGAGGGTAGAGTCGCCGAGGACGGCGCTGAGGGTCCCGCTGCCAACGCGGCGATTGAACTCCATCTGCCACAGGCGGTCCTGAGCATGGACGTAACCCTGGGCAAAGAAGAGGTCGTGTTCGTTCTGGGCATAGATGTGGGGGACACCCCACTCATCGCGGAGGATCTCTACAGGTGCGGAGAGCCCGGAGACCGATTCTTCTCCATTGACTTGAGGCCATGGGCGTCGCACGAACCAGGCACCCACGGCGGCGACAACCAGGACGAGAACGAGCAGCACAACGCCGACAACTATGAGGACCTTGCCAAGACGCTTCATTGGATTCTTCCCTCCATTCTGGGGCTACAGAGCGCCGATACCGGTATCGAAGCAGAGTAAACGCGGGGCCGGCGGCGACTCATGGCACTAGCGGGACCGCGTTGTTGGGCACTGGTTGGCCGTGCTGGTCAAAGGCACTCAGCCTTTCGCCTGTACTCGGGTCATACCAACCTACGAGGAGGGTGACCTGCTCGCGGGCGACGGTGTCTGGCAGGGTGAAGTAGCGAATGTCGTGAACCCGATCGCCTGGCAGCCAGCGCATGGGAGGCGATAGGCCCAGCATTGGATAGCCATCAGCTTGCGCGATCAGTTGCCCGTTGGCATCGATCAGATGGGCAAACAGGGTAATATCGCTGTCTGGTACCTGCAGGCCCTGCCACCAGAGGTCCACAACCAAACCCTCGTCAGCGGGGACAAGTTGATAGTCGAGCAAGGCGATCTGGCCGTCGAAAGTGGCCAGGGCGGCCTCGGGATCCGCCACGGTGTCACCAGGAGCAAGGAGCGAGCCTGCCTCCAAGAAATGCAATCCAGTGGGGCTATAGGCAGTCAGGTAGACGCTGCTGGCCTGGCGGATCTCTGTGGTCAAGTCTTCCCAGTCCAATCCATCGCCGCCGTAGCCGATGTAGGCTTCCCAATCCTGTTTGGCGGCGTCAAACATGAAGGCCCTGACGGTGGGCTCTAGGCCGGTGGTTACGTATACGAAATCCTGAACGCGGACATATTCGGGAATGAACGTCAGGCCTTCGGTCCCGACGCGGTATGTCGCCTCCTTGGGCGCTATCCAAACGGGCAGATTGAGGTAGAGGAGGGAGACGGGCTGATCGGCTTCCTGTACTTGCTGAGCGGCATCCTGGGCAGCCTGAGCGGCTTGCCAGAGTGGCGCCGCAACCGTACGGGCCAGCGCCATCTTGTGTCGAACGTAGACAGTGTTGAAGCCCAGCAATCCGACGACGATGGCGATGGCCAGGAACTTGGGCCACCACAAGCGTGGCAGGCGGGTCCAGAGCAAAATCGGAACCCCAGCCCAGAGTAGGACACTGCCCACGGCACCCATGTAGAGCAGGCGCGGGCTGGTGATGACGTAGGAAAAATCCAGCATGAGCCACAAGGGTAGAACACCCACCAGGAACCAGGAAAGGGCGTACAGGAAGAGTCCAAGCTGCCTGGCCCAGCGGTAGAAAGCAATGAGCGCGGCAAAGATCAAAAGCTCAAGCAGTGTTAGAAGCAGATAGGGGTCTATGCCCAGGAGCCTTTCCAGCGGCGTGGCCAGGGGAGTGATTGGAAAGAAAAGACCCTCCACGAAAAAGACTCCGTTCTGCCACCAGGAGAGGACCGATGGCAGGCTCAAGGAGGCTCCGGTTTCTGGTTCCATGAGGATAATGATGGGCAGGGCGACGCCCCAGATCAGGATCATATAGAGGACCGGGAACCAGGAAAGGCGGTGGAACTCTTTTCTGGAATAGCCCAGGAGCTCGACGACGATGATGGCAATGGGGACCATCACGCCGGTTTCGTAGGCAAAGGGAGCAGAAAGGCCAACCAGCAAGGAGAGGGCAAGCAACAGTCTTGAGCCACGGCGCCGTGCCTCCCAGTACAACAGCACGCTGGTCAGGGTGAGGGTGGCGATCAGCGGCTTGGATAGGGAACTGCTGGAGGGGACAGCCTGATAGCTGAAGGGAAAGGTGAGAAAGAGGGCCATGGCAAGGAGGGTATAGGCCGGACGACCCCGGCCGGGAAAGGCCCGCCATGCTATCCAGCCGGCGAGGATTGTGTTGAGCGCGTGCAGTATTAGATTCAGGGAGTGAAAGACGGCGGTGTCATAGTGGCCTTGCAGCAGATAGCCGATCTTCCAGACGCTCATGGTCAGAGGGCGGTAATAGCCCAATCCCTCGGCGGTGGTCCAGATGGTGGGGAGGGAATGCCAGTCCAACCAGCGCAGGTGGATCATGTCGTCAAAGAGGAATGGGAAGGCCAGAGCTTCTCGATAGAGCAGCAGGGTGCCGAAGACCGCCAGTGTAACAGCAGGTATCCAGAATAGGAGACCGTTGCGGCGCGTTTGAGCTTTTGGCAGATCGCGCCCGGACGCAAACTGCCCGTCCGACGCAAAGACTTGAGCATCCATGACCACTAGCCTAGTGCAATCGTATGGCAAGTTTATCTTTTCAATAGATCGGGGGAAGATGGGGTTTGTGCGGTCGGCTCTGCCGACC
>JASFHU010000694.1:0-3472 GCA_050123055.1 Anaerolineae bacterium | reverse complement strand
GTATCCAGCAGCTGAAGCTGCTGGAAAAAGACATAGATGGGAATGACCACCGCCACGGGAGGCAGCATCCGTTGGGAGATCAGCCAGAAGGCGATGTCGGCATTGCCCAGGCTACGTCCGTAGCGCTTGGCGATGGTGTTCAGCAAAATCACAAAGAGGGCGATGCCGACCACAAGGGCGATCGGCCACGGTACCCCTAGTCTGACGGTAACAACGCCCAGCGCCAGGCAGCCGATGAATACCAGAACGGCGGCTACCCTGGGCCGGTACTCGAAGCGTGTCAATCCGTAGGCGGCCGCGGTCCCCAGGACCAGGGCCAGAGAGGCGCTCACAGTGGCCACGATGACTGTGTTGAGGTAAGGCCGCCAAGTATCCCTGCTCAGGTCCCCGACGGTGATGTATTCCCAGGCGTGCAGCGAGGGCTGAAAATCCACGAAGGGAATGTAGAACGGTCCCATGTTGACGTCAATGGGTAGTTTGAAAGATGTGACAAACAGCCAGTAGAGGGGAAAGAGCACCACCAGGGTCCAGAGGCCCAGGAGTATATAGGACACTACCTTGCCAAATGGCGATGGCTCATGTATCGATTTGCGGGTGAAGAGTTTGTTGCTCATGCCCCTAGCCCTCCACGATGTTGGGTCGCAGGATGTTGACGTAGGCAATGCCAATAATGGTCACCACAAAGAGCAGCATGTAGGCCACAGCCGCCGAGTTGCCCAGGTTCAGCGAACGCCAGGCGAACCACGATTGTAGAGTGAGGGACTCGGTCGCGGTACCCGGTCCTCCGTTGGTCAATACGTTGGGTAGGTCGACTATCTTGAAGGCCTCAATCATGCGGATCAGGATCAGGGTGGTGGTCACTGGCAGGATCTGGGGAAAGGTGATGCGCCAGAAGAGCTGCCAGCGGTTGGCCCCGTCGACCAGGGCGGCTTCTATCTGCTCCACCGACTGGGCTTCCAGGGCGGCCAGCAGCACGATAAACATGAAGGGTGTCCACTGCCAGATGTCGCCCAGCATGATAGCCACCCGCGCACCCCATGGATCGGTTACCCAGGAGTAGAGGCCCAGGCCCAGGGCCTGCCAGATGGGCTGGAAAGGACCCTTGTCGGTGTCGGTCAACATGCGGAACAGGTAGGCGATGCCCACGGGCGTGATCATCATCGGCAGCAAAAAAACAACGCGGAAGAAGCGTCGGCCCGGAAGCTTCTGGGTGACCAGCAAGGCCAGGCCCAGACCTAGGAAGTACTGGATGGCGATCCCAATGAAGACATAGATCCAGGTGACGACCAGGGTGCCGGGCCGGCCCCCGGGACTCAGCGTGGTGATGATGAGGTACGCGCTCCCAAGGGCCAGGATCGAAACTATGATTCGACCGATCGAGCCTACCACCGAGACCTGCCCACTGCGGAAGTAGCGCACCAACCCGTAGAGAAGCGCCCCGGCTATTCCTGCCAAGATGATCCAGCCCAGGGGGGAAGGGCTAACGATCTTGCCCAGAAAGTGAGTTTGTTCGCTGCCAAACAACAGTCTCTCAAAGTTGGCCAGGCCCACCCAGGTAAAGTCAAATCCACCCGGCACGAACTTGAAGCGGGTAAGCGAAAAGTATGCCGATACCAGCAGGGGGAAAATGGCCAGCACGAGCACCACCAGGACGGCAGGTAGGATGAATACATTGCCTGCCACTCTTTCCGACCACTCCGACAGCTTGCGCATGATCCCTCCGTTTCTGGAGCCTTGCGAAGGCAAGCGGGCTTGCTTACCTTCGCAAGGCTTTGCCACGGCTTGGCAGTTGCTGATTCAAGGCCCGGGCCGGCCCAGGCCTTGAACTCGCCAGGTGGCTTCTAGAACCCGCTAGTCAGCACCGATGGTGGCGCGATAGGCTTCAAGCTGCTCCTCACGCCCCAGTTCCTCGGTGATCTCCTCCCAGCCGGCATAGATCTGCTGGATGGCTTCGTCGAGGTCGATCTCGCCGGCCATATACTGGCTGACGGCCTGGTCGAGCACAACCTGCTGGTAGCGCTGGTTCTGCGGGATGCGCAGGTCCAGGACCATGTTCGGGCTGGCCAGACTGCCCTCGATGGCGCCCAGGTAGTCGCTGGCCGCGTCGGGGCTCATGCCGGCTTCCACCCACGCCTGGCGGTTCAGGAACTGGGAGGTGCGGTAGGGGTTAAAGCCGGTGATGCCAATGGTGACGTCCTCGTTGGCCTGGGCAGGCTGGGCCATGTAGGAGAAGAACTCGTAAGCGGCGTCCTTCACCAGGTCGTCGGCGCCAGCGTTGATGCCACCCGACCAGCCACCATAGGCTGCAAAGGGTGCATAGTTCACGCCGTCGATGGCGTGCGGGCATGTGGTCTCGTCACAGTCCACCAGGGTACCGCTTTCCCAATCAAGCACTTGAGTGGAGCCAGGCGTGATCATGGCTCCGATCTTGTCCTGAACGATCGACGTGTCGGGATCGATGGCCAGAGTGCCGATGTCACCCCAGTCGATCGACAGGGCGCAGCGGCCCGAGGTGAACAGACTGCGCGTATCGCCCACATCCAGGTTCAATTCGTCCGGTGGACCGAACTGGGTCGTCTCGTTATAGATCTCCATGGCCTTGCGGAAGGCCTCGTTGTCCACCAGCGGCTCCATGGTCTCGGTGTCAAAGAAGGTACCCTGTGAGGTGCCCTGGCTCTGGATCATCGCCGCGGCGATGTCCATGATGAACCAATAGGCCTGGGCGCCACGCTTCTTGGAGATGCACGAGCCATAGTCCGGGTCGCCGTCGCCGTTGAGGTCCTGGCCGTGGAACTCGGCCGCCTGTTCCAGATACTCATCCCAGGTCTTGGGTGGCGTATCCATCAGATCGGTGCGATAGTAGCCCATGTGGAAGTCGCCATCCAGGGGGATGGTATAGATCCTGCCACCATAGCTGGCACTAAAGTCCCGGAAGAAGGGCGCCACGTCCTCCCACTCGAGGGCGGGGTCGTTGGCGATGCGATCGGTCAGATCCTCGACGTAGCCGGGAACGATATAGTCGACCATCCACTGGGGTGCAAAGACCCAGGCGTCGAAAGCATTCGTCCCTGTAGCCGCGTCGGTCAAGATCTTCTGGTACAGATCGCTGAAGGGTACGATGGTCACGTTGACCACGGCCCCGGTCAGCTCGGTAAAGTCGGGTCCTCGGCGCTGCAACGGCTCGGCAATCTGCGGGCCGGTGAAGGTCAGGACGTTGATCTCTACGCCCTCGTAGGGCTTGGCCGCGGGCATGGCGGTGACCTCGACCTCGACCTCGACCTCGACCTCGACGGTCTCTACGACGGTCTTTTCGACCTCGACTTCGACGGTCTGCACGACCGTCTCTGGTTCCGGCGCGGCCCCGCATGCGGCTAACATGGCGATTACCACCAACAGAGTCGCAACTACCCACAACTTGGTTCTCATCACAACCTCCTCCTTTTTCTGTGATGCTGGTGGGAGCTAGCTTTCC
>JASFHU010000693.1:0-3478 GCA_050123055.1 Anaerolineae bacterium | reverse complement strand
GATCCACGCTCGCCTGATGGATCTGCCCGGCCAGTTCGCGGGTAGGCGCTACGATGAGAGCACGTACACGGCGCAATGGAGCTTTTGTCAACCGCTGCAGAATGGGCAGGACAAAGGCTGCTGTTTTCCCGGTGCCGGTCTGAGCCACCCCCAATACGTCATGGCCTTTCAGCACAGCCGGGATCGCCTGCTGCTGAATCGGGATGGGCGTGGTGTACCCCAAAGCCATTATGCCCACGGCGATGCGCGGATCAAAAGAAAAGTGTTCGAAATTCAAGTTCTGTGCTCCTTGACTGCATTGAGCCAAGTCGCACTCTTGACTCTGCGATAGATTCAGGTATGGTACCTGTGAATGGGTCCAGCTTGGCAGAAAAAACACCGCTCCGATTGGGTGAATCGGAACGGTATTGGGCGCCAAACCGACTAACTTGACCAACGCCAGAGATTGTACTTGAAGATGGCACAGGTGTCAAATCGTGTGGCCGTGCTGCCTAGGGAAACTCGTTAGTAGTCTCATTCATTTCGTTGTCCCATTCTGCCGACGCAGGACAGGCGACTCGCTTCGTGATCGAGTCGCCTGGGCGAACTCAGGTTTTGTGGATTTGTCTGATACCACAAACAAGGGTCCTTTGCAACAGAACTTCTACACAGAGGGATTAACCCCGCTCAGATGAGGTCGTGGAATTGGTCTGCTCGGTGGCTTGCCACCAGGGTGGAGACAGAGATCTAAGTGCCTTGGGACGCCTGCTGTTCTTGCCAAGGTGAAGACTGGCATTTCTGACCAGGGGTAGGACTGCGACAAAGATCAGGGTGGAAACTGGGATTCTTTGCAGGTAGTAGAACTGGGAGAAATGCCAGTGTATTCTGTCGCTTCGGGTAGGATCCCTGGTGGTCGCTGTCTTTCCTTGTGGGACTCCTGGCAAGGTAAGGGTTGGTTCCTGATGTCGATACTTACACTAACCATTGACCGCATCTGTTCTTCCCTAGTCCGGTTGCGGTCCTCGTTTCATGTTTCCCACATCTGGTCGTAGCCAGACCACCCTGTTCGTGGTCTTGGGCAGCAATTCCAAATATGGAAACGTCAAGTTGGCATCTCAGCTTTTGGACCCGCCAAGGATACTCTTATGGTCAAGTTCATGACTCTGAAGTGCCCTTGCTCTGTCCAAATCCGCCGCCGGAGCGGACCCTGTGGTCGAGTCTGGTGGCGACAGCGATGTGAAGCGCACGCAGTTTCACTCAAACTCGCGTCCAGAAGCTGTCCATTTGCCGCGGACTTGACGATAACCTAGTGTTGCAGCCCGCATCGGCGTCCAGCATCTGGGCGGCAAAGTCATATTTGGAATGGCTAGGTCTTGGGACGAGATCTGCTTCCGGTCGATGGGCCTCCCCTTTGACCGTCCATCTGTGACGTGGTATACTTTGACTGCCGCAATAACATCGGTGAC
Organism: Anaerolineae bacterium; assembly: GCA_050123055.1. Lineage (GTDB taxonomy): Bacteria > Chloroflexota > Anaerolineae > JAAYZQ01 > JAAYZQ01 > JASFHU01. The sequence continues at coordinate 2,033 of JASFHU010000693.1, read as the reverse complement.
AAGGAGGGACTGTGAACGTTGTAGGTCTCGTACTGGGCTGGCTTTGGGGGATTCTCTTTGGCCTCTTGACACTTTCCATGGCGCTGATGAGGAATTGGCTCCGGGCGATCCCACTGTTGGCCGCGACGCTCATTGTGCTACCGCCGGTGAGAGCGCTCATAGAGCAACAAACCGGCTTCACGCTCTCTCTCCCGGTCGTCGGGTTGCTGGTCGCCGTGCTGTTGGGGGCCTTTGCCCTGCTCGGCTCCATCAACAATCCGACGTCCATCTACAAGTCGCCCCAAGTGAAGGCCCGGTTCATGGGAATATATGACGCCAAGATGAAAGAATGGCCGGTTCCCTATGAGAGTCTCTACGTGGATACCTCATTCGGCCAAGTGCATGTCATCATCAGCGGGCCGGAAGATGCACCGCCGATGCTGTTGCTGCACGCTTCAGGTGTGCCTGCCTGGTCATGGAAGTACAATGTGGAAGAACTGAGCCAGCGCCATCGCACCTACGCCATCGACCTCATTGGGGATGCTGGGAGGAGCGAGTACGATGGTCTCGACAACCGTATGCGGGATGGCCAAGATGAAGCCGAGTTGTATACCGAAATCACCGATCAACTCGGTGTCATGCAGGCCTACGTGGTAGGCGCTTCCGAGGGCGGCTTCATCGGCACCCAATTCGCGCTCCACGCTCCGGAACGGGTGGAGAAACTGGTGTTGCTGGGCCCCATGGGCTATACGGGCGCAACTCAGTCGGTGTTGAGGATCATGCTTGCCCAGTTCTTCCCGCTCAAGCCGATTCAGGAGGGTACATTCCGCTGGGCGTTCAGCGATGATCCCAAGCTGGTAGAGGAGTTCGGGGAATGGTTCCGTCTGGTCATGACCGGGCTGAAGCCGGTCAAGGTGGCGCCTTTACCGTTCAAGCCCGAACAGCGACAGCGGATTCGGGTTCCCGTGCTGATGGTGCTTGGGAAACGGGACAATCTGGTGGGCGATCCGACCAAAGCCACGTCACTCGTCCAGGACATTCCAGATATTCGAATTGAGGTGCTGGACACAGGCCATTTGGTCGGCGCCGAACAGCCAGAGCAGGCCAATGCCCTGATCCTCGAGTTCTGTGGGTAGCGGGGGGTCAAGGCATATGCCGGCACAGAGGGTCGTTGAGGGGGGATGATGGACAGGCCCGAGATCTGGGCAATTTGCTTGCAGGGTGACGCGGGCGGCAGTTGGTCGGGCTGGCCCAAGGGGGTGAGCCCATCGCACTGCCCAAGACCAGGAGGATAAAGCCAAATGAAGAAGGAATACGATGGGTATACCGTTGTCCCCTATCCGCCGGTGCGGAAGATGACCGCGGATATCCTCGAGTTGGCGCATCCGAAGCACATGATCCACGCCTTTGTGGAAGTAGATGTAACCAGGGCTCGCCGATTCATTCGGGAATACGAAGCAGAGACCGGAGGCGATCTCTCCTTCACAGCATTCGTCCTCACTTGCTTGGGGAGGGCGGTGGCCAGGAACAAGTACATGCACGCCTATCGGAGCGGGCGCAACAAGCTCGTCCTGTTTGACGAGGTGGACGTGAGTACACCGATCGAGATCGAGATGGACGGACGAAAGGTACCCATCCTTCAGACTATCAGAGCAACGAATGAAAGGACCGTGCGGGATATTAGTCTGGAGATCCGCAAGGTGCAGGCCGAGGGAGCGAAAAGTGCAAGCGCCCCGACAACGGGGGGAAGCAGGCTGTTCATGAATCTGCCTACGTTTGTCAGACGATTTCTGATGAGGACGATGCTCAGAAATCCTCACCGAGCAAAGGAACAGCGCGGCACGGTGGCGTTGACCGCTGTGGGCATGTTTGGCGAAGGAGGGGGTTGGGGTCTTCCCCTCCTCCAACATACACTGGGCATCACCCTCGGGGGCATCGCCGAAAAGCCGGTCGTGGTGGACGGGCAGATCGAGATTCGAGAGCGTCTCAGCATGACCGTCAGCTTTGATCACGACATCATTGACGGCGCACCGGCTGCGCGCTTCACTCAGCGG
>JASFHU010000692.1:0-3482 GCA_050123055.1 Anaerolineae bacterium | reverse complement strand
CGACCTGTGCCCCGACGCCCGCTGGCGTGGCGGTGTTCAGGCCCACGAGGGGGAAGAAGTCGAGTCGGTACTCTCGTTCGTCGTGTAGCACGACGATCTGGCGGTTGCCCCAGCGGGTCGGTGGATAGTTCAGCAACTGTGCGGCCTGCTCACCGCCAACAGTCAGACAGCAGTCCATTTGGACCTGGTCGCGGAATCCGGGGGACAGGAACGAGAGGCCGAGCTGAACGGTCTCGGTGAGTGTGCCTTCCAGGCTGGGCCGTGCCTGCACTCGGATGCCGTACTGGTTGAATGCCTGGTGGCCGTAGGCATGCAATTCGCTTCGAAACTCAACGGAGGACCGGGTGTGCCCCAGAGGGTCCAGGGTTTCGCTACGGCTGTCGATTTGCCAATTGGAGGGCACCTCGGCGGCAAAGCCCAGTACCGGATCTATGAAGCGTCGCATAGGGGCTAGGGCTTGTGCATAGTAGGCGCGACAGGTAGGGCGTACACCCTCCAGATACAGTTGCTCACAGATGGCCGGATCGCTGGCTGCCTCGTAGACCATCTGGAGGCACATATCATCGATCCACATGCCGACCAAGCGGCAGACGTCGGGGTTAATTGTCTCCACGGCGTGGCGTTCGATGCAGTCGTAGCGCTCCCCTTCGCCGAGTCCCCTGCAGGCCTTCTTTGCCGCCTGCACGGCGGGGTCCTGCGTCCACTGCTCCGGCCCGCAGGCGGCGAGACACAGAACGGCCCACAGCACGGCACACAGCCAACGGCCTGTCATCCGTATCGTCCCATCAACGGCCGCAGGACGACAGGCCCGCTACCGCCGGCACCGGCTCGGTGGAAGGCGCGATCCCGACCACGGGCGACGCAACACGAAAGACCAGGGCGCGCCCGTCGTCTGTCTCCAGCCAGAGCTGCTGGCCATAGACGCGCTGCGCTGTCACCTTGGCGAGCAGGTCCAAGAAGCGTCCCTCCAGCTCCATGATACCTGCTGGCTCGAGGCAGGCCCTCTCGGTGACGGCGACGGGTCCGACAGTGAGCGCATACCCTTCTCGGCTATAGGCGCTGTCGTAGTTGTTGCAGCCAGCCGAGCCGCGCGCCCTGCCGCCGGCGAACACCGCCGTGATTGCAGCCCCGGATAGGGCGTCGTCGGGCAGGGGAAACAGGTTTGGTTCCTGGCCCTGCGGGTTGGGTTCGACAAAGGCCAGCAGGCCCCAGGTGGGGCCTTCCAGTGTAGACTGGAGCTCTCCGGGCAGCGGCTCGAAGGCCAGAGTTTCGCCCCGGACGGTGGACAGTTCGAGTCTGCCCGGGCTCAGGCGGTAGTGGGCCGTCCAACCGAGCACGGTGGTGTAGGCGCCGTCTTGCTCCAGCAAGCTGTCCTCGACGCAGTCCGGCCCCATCATGGCCGTGTAGGAAAAGCCCAGGTCGCCGCCCTCTGCCTGGTAGGCGGCGAGATAGTCGCGGCAGCCGGCGTGACCGCTGACCAAGGCATCGTCGTGGAAAAACAGGGTGAGGGTCGAGCCGGCGACGAGTTCCCGGCCATCCATCGAGACGAGCCGCCAGGCCGTGCCCACCAGCCCGGCGGGATCGCCTTCATAGACCTCCCGTCGCGCAAAGACGAGCACCGTCTCGCCCGCCGCGTTCTCAATCTCCAGGTGGCCGTTGGCGACGAGGTAGGTGGCGGCACTGCCGAGCGCCCGGACGTAAACTTGCTCCTGGTCCATCACGCCCTCGGGCGAGAGGCAGGCCATCGCGGTGATGGCCATCTCTGGGATAGACAGAGTTCCCTCTTGCGTTGCCTCGTACCTGCCGCCGTAGCTGTTGCAGCCGGCAAACCCCCGGGCCTGCCCGTCCTGAAAGCTCGAGGTGATACGGGTGCCGGGCAGGACGGGCTGGCCCTGCAGCCAGGTGAGCAGCCACTCGGTGCCCTCCAGGGATTCTTCCATCCGGGGATGGGGCGTTATGCTTGGGCTGGCGGTCGTGGCCGTTGGGTCGGGCTTGGCGGCCAAGGGCAGCGTGGCCGCCCGCTCACAGGCTCCCACCAGCAGCGACACAACCAAGGACACGCAGAGCAGCATCTCTGTCAGACGAGTTTTCCTTCTCATTGTAGTCTACTCTCCCCTTGTCAGATTCTCGACTGGGCATGGCGGTTTGTCCGCGCATGGTACCTCCCCGTCGAGCTATCGACTAGCTCTCTATCGATCCTCTTGGGTCCACGACCCGGCCCAGAAACAGAATGGTCCCTGTTTGCAGATCGCGGATCAGGAATAGGAAGGGCCGATCTACAGTGACCGCCGTCGCGTCCAAAGGCTCGCCCGTAACCGCCACCTCCACCGCCGTGGCCGCTGTTGCCTCGGTCCCCGCCTCATCAACCGAAATGGTAGCCCCATGGATCACGTAGCCTAGGAATAGCTCTCCCTCAGGGTTCATCCTAGTAAAGTCGGCCTGGTGCGTAAAGGCCAGCGGCATGCCCATCGCCGTCAGCACTGCCTCGAGGTCGTACCCCGACTCGAATTCAAAGCGGGGCATGGTCAAGACCACCTGTCTCTCAGCCAGGTCCTCCAGCATAGCCTCGAGCCGCTCAGCATCCAGCGAGCGCTCAAACGCCTCGAACTGGCCCTGGGCCGGCAGCAAGATGACCATCGCTATCTCGTGGCCCTCGTACGGCAACTGCACCGCCTGATGGTCCGGCCCCTCTGTGTAGGCAAAGGACTCCCCTTGGTGCATCATCGGCGCCGTCACCGAGGTGCCGTCCGGAAGGTGAAAGGCGCCCTGTTGAGATCGGCGTCGATCGAATTGCCTGGCCCAGGCAGCGTTGAAATAGACCGCGTTGGTCAGCACCAACCGGGTCGAAGCGCCCAGAACTTCAGGTGGAACTAGTTCTCCGATCCGGCCCTCGGTCTGCTGGCCGACCCAGTCGTTGATCTCTGCACGAGCCTCCTCCTCACGGAAGTCAACGCGTTTCGTCTCGGCCCCATAGTTGGCTGCCAGGAGGTCGAGATACTCAGGCCGGAACCGGTAATCCTCCTGGCCCCACAAGGCGTTGGCGATGTTTAGGCGAAAGCTCTGCCCATCGGTGCTACCCTCGCCCTCCCCGCGCCTGCCGAGCTCCGGGGCCAAGGCGTTGAAGGCCGGATGCAATCGCTCCTGGGGCAGGCCGAAGTGGAGCGTGCCAGCCATCTGCTGCTCCGTCTCGCCGCGCGCGCCAGCATAGGCCATGGCCAGAGCGAGGGAGATGCTGTAGGGCGAGTAGAGAAAGTTGCCGTCCCTCTCGGTTCTCAGGACCTGGTAGAACTCAAGGGCAAAGGCTGTGTTGCCCTCCACCAACTTGGCAAGGTCGGTTGCGCTTGCCGCAGGAGCTGCGCGCACCACAGGTGCAGGCTCAAATCCACCTGGACTGCAGGCGCTGAGAAGCGATAGGACCAGAACGAACACCAGAAGCAGGGGGAGCATCTTCTCTTGTATGGAATCAGATCGTCGTGCGATCA
>JASFHU010000691.1:0-3482 GCA_050123055.1 Anaerolineae bacterium | reverse complement strand
CCTTTGGCGAGACGATGCTTATCATGCAGTCGAGCATGACCGAGGTGTTGAAGGAGGAGTACATCAACACGGCCCATGCCAAGGGGCTATCTCCCTCCGTCGTGCGCGAGAAACATGCTGCCCGCAACGCCCTGTTGCCCGCGTTGAGTAGACTCGTGATCTCGATGCCCTATCTCATCACCGGTGTGGTGATCATCGAAAGCGCCGTAGGCTGGCCCGGCATGGGTACCGCGATGTGGAATGCCCTGTACTGGCAGAACATGCCTCTCGTCATGGCGGTCGTCCTTATCGTGGGGGTCCTTTCGTTGGTAGCGCGCCTCGTGCTGGATGTGGTGATCGCATACTCTGATCCCCGCATCCGTTATGATCAGAAGCAGCCCTCCGCGGCCTGAGTCGAAAGGACGAGCGCTCATGGACTCAACGACGACCCAAGCCCTGGATGAAGCCCTGGAGCTCTTGAACGCCAAGAGAGCCCAGGAAGCTGCCAAAACGCTGGCCCGGCTCATAACTCGCGAGCCGGGCAACGAACGTGCCTGGCACATGCTGAGCTATGCCCTCGCCGAGCCGGAGAAACAGGTATACGCTCTCCGGCGCGTGCTTCAGATCAACCCGCACAATCGCGCGGCCCGGTCGCAGCTCAAAAGGCTGGAGCAGGAACCTGCCCCAGCCCATGTGCCGCTCTCCGAGCCGGTTGAACCGCCGCCAGCGGCAGTGGTTCCGCCGGTTGCGACCGCTGAGCCATCGGAGCCAGCCGCGGATCAGCTCCGGGCTCAGGCAATCGAGCCACTTCCGAACCCTGTCACCGCAAAGCCCACCCCTGACCGGCCTGTCTTTTCGCGCCAGACCTGGGCTTCCGGCCCCGCCGTAGCGGTGGCTGCCGCCAGGCCGGGGTTCGTGCCCTTCCCGGGCACCACCGTCGGGTCTGCAGCGCGATACGGCCGCTGGCAGCGCTTCAAGATCCGGGCCGGGCTTTCCTGGCGCCGCTTCAAGATGGACTGGGCTGTCTTTTCGCGGAGCCGCCTGGCCCTCTTGGGTATCGTCCTCATCGCCATCTTTGGCCTGTTGGCCATTGCCCATCCCATCCTCATGAACACTGTCTGGCCCCGGAAAGTTTACGATCCTGTCACCGGCTTTGACATGATGATCTTTTTGCATCCTTCGCCGCCCGCCTGGGTCGAGGGTGGAAGCAGCGCCCACCTTCTGGGCACCGACACCCTGGGACGCGATGTGCTCAGCATGTTGCTTGCTGCTACTACGCCCACGTTCGTCCTGGGCCTCACGGCCGCGCTGACCACAGCCATCGTCGGCACCACGATGGCCGTGACGGCCGCTTACTTTCGCGGCCCGGTGGATGCGGTCATCACCAATCTGGCCGACGTGTTCCTCCTGTTCCCGGCGCCCGTTGTCATGGTCATTATCGGCGCTCGTTTCCGTGACCTCGGACCCGTGCCCCTGGGGTTGATCTATGGCTTTGTCACCGGTGCCGGGCCGACGGCCCTCGTGCTCCGCGCCCACGCCCTGCAGGTTGTCTCAAAGCCCTATATGGAGGCGGCGCACATCGCCGGTGGCGGGGCGGTGCATATCATCCCCAAGCACCTGCTGCCGGCCATGATGCCCCTGGCGGCACTGCAGATGATGATCGCCGTCACCGGCGCGGTCGTCGCCGATGGTTTTATCTCCTTCTTTGGCCTGACCCGCACCGTCAGCAACTGGGGCACCCTCATCTACGATGCCTTTGTCTACAAGCAGTTGGGCAGCTCGGGGACCAGTACCTGGCACATGCTGCTGCCGGCGGCCCTCTGTTTCTCCCTCTTTGCCATGGGCTTTTACCTGGTGTCGAGGGGATTGCACCGAGTCGCCTCACCCACCATCCGGGAGGAACAGGGGAGGGCTTGAGGGTCGTGTGCATGGTTCAGACCTTCTGGCGGCCACAGGCTGGCCGGGCCTCTGCCATAACCTTGCTCCTGGCTTTTCTCCTGGCCGTTGGCGCGCCCACACCCGCTGCTGCTCTCCAGGATGGTGGGATTCCCGCCGTGCTGCGCGCCGGACAGGACAATGGCTTGCGCTTTGGGCAGATCACGGTCGAGCATGGCCTCGCCCAGAATCGTGTGACCTCTATCCTACAAGATGCCCAGGGGTTCATCTGGTTTGGCACCGGCGCAGGACTGCAACGCTACGATGGGCGCGAATTCCTCATTTACCAGCATGACCCCCAGGACCCCGCCTCTCTCAGCAGCAATACGATACGCGCCCTCTACCAGGACCGTGATGGGGTACTCTGGGTGGGAACCGACGATGGGGGTTTGAACCGTCTCGACCGCGAATCGGGCTCGTTCACGCGCTTCCGGGCCGACCAACGCGACCCCCAAAGCCTGAGCAGCGACCAGGTGTGGACGATCTATCAGGATCGGGCAGGACGGCTGTGGGTTGGCACCGACGCGGCCCTCGACAGGTTCGAGCCTGAGGGGGGGACCTTTACCCATTACCAGCCTCACACCTTGCCCTTCAAGAACTCGGTTCGGGCCCTCTATGAAGACGGCGTGGGCGCGCTTTGGGTGGGGACCACGGGCGGACTCAGCCGTTTTGACCGGCAGGCCGAGACTTTTACCTCCTACGCCAACGACCCCCGTGCCAGCCGCAGCCTGAGCGCCGACGTTATCACCGCCATCTATGAGGACCGGGCGGGGGTGCTCTGGATCGGAACCAACGGTGGCCTCAACCGCTTCAACCGTATCACCGAAACCTTTGCTCGCTATCGCAACGATCCCCACGATCCCCGCAGCCTGGGTGACGATTCGGTTACAGCCATTCTGGAGGATCGATCCGGCGTGCTCTGGGTCGGTACCCACGGCGGCGGGCTGGACAGCATGGATCGGGGGACTGGCCGCTTTGTCCACAATCGGCACGATCCCGGCAACCCATACAGCCTGAGCGACGACGACGTCCTGGCCGTCTATGAGGACCAGGAGGGTGGGCTTTGGGTTGGCACTGCCGCCGGTGGTGCCGGTAGGAGCAATGCCAGACAGCGGCAGATCATCCATTACCGGAACGTTCCCGGCGATCCTAATAGTCTGAGCGACAATCACGTGCGGGCGATTCATGCTGCCCCCTCGGGCGACCTCTGGATCGGCACCACCGACGGGCTGAACAGGCTGGACCGGGAGACGGGAGAGTACACGCACTACCGTCACGACCCCGCAGATCCGGGCAGCCTGCGCAGCGACGTTGTGCTCTCCATCCACCAGGATCGGGCCGGCATGTTATGGATCGGCACCCTGCAAGGGGGGCTGGACCGTTTCGACCCGCAGACCGGAAGGTCGGTCAATTACCAGTACCGGGCCCGCGACCCGATGAGCCCAAGCCATAACACGGTCCGCGTGATCCACGAGGACCGGTTGGGCGCTCTGTGGATTGGGACGGCCAACGGCCTGGACCGCCTTGATCCGGCGACTGGCCTCTTTGATCGCTATACCTACCGGGTA
>JASFHU010000690.1:0-3494 GCA_050123055.1 Anaerolineae bacterium | reverse complement strand
CGCACCCACTCTGTCGTAAGCCGTGACTTGTAGGCCATGCGACACCCGCACGACGCGCATGAACCGATCATCCGCGCGCATAGTGCCGTGGTGGTCACGGTGGTTGGCGATGGCCTTGATGCTCAGTTCCAAGGGACCGCTGCCCCGGCAGAGATCGTAGCGTATGTAGGTCGTATTGGCCCCCTGCTGCATCCAGACGCGCTTCTCGAGGAGGGCGTCTGCACAGGCGAAGGTCCACACCGGCGTCGTACCCTCCAGGTGGAAGCGCTCCAGGGAACGGTAACCCTCTGGCTCGACCTGCCCATCACGCCAGCGATTGGCAAACAGGGCATAGTCACGGCCATCGTATGTCGCCGTCTCATCCAGCTTGGTGAGCAACAGCGTTCGACCAACCGGTGGCTGCTCGGCAGCCACCAACAGACCATGATAGCATCGGGTAGGCACGCCGGCAATGGTACCCGAAGCGTACCCACCGAGACCGTTCGTGACCAGCCACTCGCGCTCGGTGGAAAAACGCGGGTCGCTGCACAGATCCCGCCCAAAATCAAGCATCGCTCTCAGCCAGCTCCTTCCCAATCCGCAGCACTTCTCGCACCAGAACGTCAAAATCTTCTCGCCGGCTGCGGTGATTGGTGTGCGCGACACGCAGGACGTATTTGCCCCGGATGATCGTTCCAGACGGGGCGGCGATCCCTTGCTCCTGCAGCTCAACGAGGATGTCGTCGTTCAGGCTGTCGAGTGCTGCATCATCCAGGCCAGGCCTGACATAGCGGAAACAGACCACATTCAGGGTGATGGGAGCCACGAGCTCCAACTCTGGCGCAGCTTCGACCAGCCCCCCCAGGTAGTGGGCCTGGTCGATATTCTGCTGGATCAACCGGCCATACTTGCGACTCCCATGCTCCTTGAGCGACATCCAGGCCTTGAGTGCGCGGAACTCGCGAGAATGCTGGAAGCCATAATCGGTAAGCCAGGGCAGATCACCTCCGGTGATGCCACGTCCGCTTGCCTCGTGAGCCAGGTAAGCAGGCATCAACGTAAATGCCTGGCGGTGGTCTTGCTCACGCTGCACCAGCACGCATCCGATTTCATAGGGCATGGACATCCACTTGTGCAAGTCAAAGGCCAGCGAGTCTGCTCGCTCCATCCCGGCGACCTGGCTCCTTGCCCCCGGAGCCAACGCAGCCCAGGCACCAAATGCGCCGTCGACATGGAGCCAAAGGTCTTCCTGCTGGCAGAGGTCGGCCAGCGCGTCGAGATCGTCGATCGCCCCGGTATTGGTCGTGCCTGCCGCTCCAACAACACAGAAGGGGAAAAATCCCTCCTGGCGATCAGTTATGATAAGCCTCTGCAACGCCTGAAGGTCCATCTGGAAATGCTCGTTTACCGGCACGCGGCGAAGCGAAGCGTTGCCCAGGGCCAAGATCTCCACCGTCTTCTCAACGGAGCTGTGGATCTCCTCTGATGCATAAAGCACCATCTGCTGCCCTGCACCCTGGATGCCCTTCGAGCGCAGGTCGAACGGGGCTTGTGTGTTGCGAGCCACGGCCAGCCCGATCAGGTTTGCAGCCGAACAGCCACTGGTCAGCAGCCCGCTGGACCTAGCAGGAAAGCCCAGCAACTCCTTGAACCAGTCGATCACCTGATTCTCCACGTGATCGGCGCTGTTGCCGCCGCCATACCCGGCGTTGGTGTTCATCGCACCCTTCAACAGCTCAGCCAGTGCGCCCAAGACCGTCCCCGTGCCCAAGACCCAGCCCCAGAAACGCGGATGGATATTCCCGTCCGGGTAGGGTAGCACGTGCTGGAGGAACTCCTCATAGATCGCGTCTGGCGGCTGCCCCTCGAGCGGCACAGGCTCCTGGAAGCGAGCTTTGATCTCACCTGGGACGGGTTGCCAGGCGGGGCGTTCCCGGACAGTTTTCATATAGTCCAACATGTCGTCAACCATTCGGTGGCCCAGCGCCCGCATCGATTCCCAATCCTCAGGATCAAGCGTCTCTTCAATCGTCCTAGGTGTCTCCACAACCATCCTCTCTATCCTCCCTAAAAGAGATGAACCTCGACAGATCAATGCTAGCAGTCTGTCGGAGAGAGCTCGTAGTGACGACCTCAGTCGTCCAGAAAGCGACTGAGTCCGACTCCTGGTCGGCGCGCCACTACTAGCGAGGGTTGTGTCCTTCTCCGACAACCTGCTAGACCCGAGGTCGTTAAGTCGGTGATGAGATCTGCGATTCGCGCCAACAGGTGATCCGGTGACCCCGTAGCCGAAACACGTTGGCCACATCTGTCCGCACCTCTGCGCAGGATTATAGCATCGCTGACGCGGGAAGGCAACCCTTAGTTTGCCTGCACAGATGAAGAGAGGAACCAGCTCCGGCTCGAATTCTGCGCTCACAGGTCGCTACTATAACACTATAACACTGTATCACCCTCCGCCGGTGCCCCGTCCAGAGGCAGGTCTGTCGGCGGGGGTTGGGGGAGATGCTGGTGAGTTGGGTGGCGGGCTCGATGAGCTCGGTGTGGCGCAGCACGGGGACGGGCACGTCCTGGCCCTCAGAGATGAGGCCGAGAGGTGGGGGATATTGGGTGATTCTTGCACAATGGTGTATAATCGCTGGCAGACGCCGCGATTTCATCGTGCTTGTCGGAGCTGGGCCGGCCTGATGACTGGGAGCCTTCTGGATCTTCGAATCGATACCGGGCGCTTTCGCGCCAACTTGAAAGCGTTGGCGGCCATTGGGGCTACCTCGAACGGCGGTGTGCACCGCCCTGCCTTCAGTGAGGCCCACCTCGAAGCCCGTCGCTGGTACCTCAAGACCGCCGAGCAGGCGGGCCTGGAGGCGTCGGTGGATGGAGCCGGCAACCACTCTGCGCTGCTTCGTTGTGGTCCCTCCAACGCTCCGACCCTGCTGATGGGCTCCCACCTCGATTCGGTCCCGCAGGGCGGTCGCTTTGATGGTGCGCTGGGGGTCATCGCCGCCTTCGAGGTCCTGCAAATAGTAAAAGATCACGGTCTTTCGCTCAGCACACACCTGGAGGCCATCGATTTCACCGACGAAGAGGGGCACTATGCCAACTTTGTCGGCAGCCTGGGTCTGACGGGTGGGTTACAGCCAGCGCACATTCAGGCCCCTCGCGGCGGGCGGGCGCGGTTTCAGGATGCCCTCCGCCGTGCCGGGTTGAGTGAAGAGTCGCTCTTCACCGCCGCGCGGGACCCCGCAACCCTTGCCGCCTACCTGGAACTCCACATTGAGCAGGGAGGCCGGCTGGCTGGGCAGAATACCAGCATCGGTATCGTGACCGGGATCGTCGGCATTCGTTCATTTCAAGTTCGCTTTCTCGGCCGGGCCGACCACGCCGGGACGACGCCCATGGAGCATCGCACCGACGCAGCCCAGGGGGCAAGTGCCTTCACCCTGGCCGTCAGAGAGACGATGTCCAGATTCCCGGGCTGTGTCGCCACGGTGGGCAACATGGTCTTTGAGCCGGGC
>JASFHU010000689.1:0-3498 GCA_050123055.1 Anaerolineae bacterium | reverse complement strand
CTCCAGCCTATGAAGCAACTCCTCGCCCCGACGGGCTGTCTCCAGCGATTCCGGGGTCCGGCCCAGCTCGAGCTGATAGAAGCTCCACATGATGGACAGTCTGGCCCGCAGGCGCTGCGCTTCGGCTGCCTGAAGCTGCTCCAGGCCTCTGGCTGCTGCCCCAAGGGCTGCCTCGGCCTCCTCGTAGCGGAGGCGCCAGGTGTGGTAGAGCCACATGCCATCCACGCCCTGGGCCAGGCGGTTGACCTGTTGGTGGTCCAGGGCCCAATACCAGGCTGCCCGCGCGTTCTCTACCTCCAGGTCCATCTCCTCCATGGCCTCTCGCTGGCGCTCGCCCTTCAGTTCGCCGGCCCACCGTTCCAACGCCGAGCAATAGAATGCACAGTGGTGGTCCCGTACCGCTACCGCCTGCTCCGGCGCGCCGTCGAGCCGGTCGACCGCGTACTGCCGCAGCAGCTCGTGCAGGTCGTACCGTCCGGGTGTGGGCGCCATCAGAAGCGACTTGTTAACCAGGGACATCAGGTCGCGGAGGGAAGCGCCGACCACCTCCAGCGCCGCCTCCCGGTTGAACCCGCCCAGGAACACCGACAGCGCCTGGAATATCTCCTGCTCACGCTCATCGAGCAGCCGCCAGGAGTGGTCAAAGACGGCCCGCAGACTGCGCTGCCGGTCGGGAAGGTCCCGCAGGTCGCTCTCCAAGAAGTCAAGACTCTGCTCGATCTCGGCCGCGATCTCTTCCGGCGGCAGCATCTCGACCCAGGCCGCTGCGAGGAGGATGCCCAGGGGCATGCCTTGTACCAGGCGGCAGATGCGAATCACGTGTTCCGCGTCGAGATGTCTCAGCTCAAAATCGGGTCGCGCCTGCCGCGCGCCCTGCAGAAACAACTCGATGGCGGCAAAGCCACGCAAGGACCGGGAATCCTCCCCCGGAAGCGAAACCGTTGCTTCGGGAACCCGGAGCCCGGTCAGGGGATAGAGGTGTTCGCCCTGAACCTTGAGGCTGGCCCGCGAGGTTACCAGGACCTTGACCCCCGGAGCTGCCGCCAGCAGGTCGGTCACGAACCCGGTACCGTTTCCCTGCTCGTAGCCGTCCTGGGGGCTGCCATCCTCCAGCAGATGCTCGTAGTTGTCCATCACCAGCAGAAGCTGCTTGCGCCGGAAATAGTCCAGGATCTGCTGCCGTGGCGTGTCGGTGGTGCTGCCCTCAGAATCGGTGTGGAAGGAGTAGCCCAGCGCCTCGGCCACCGCCGGCACTACGCCTTCGGCTGTCCGGAAGGGGGCCAGCGGAACAAAGAAAATGCCGTGCTCAAAGGCCGCCGGCTGTGCCCCGGCCAGCTCCTCGGCCAGCCGCAGCGCCAGCCGTGTCTTGCCGATCCCGCCGGGACCGAGCAGGGTCAGGAGCCGGCAGGCCGGATCCTGCAAGCGGGCGCTGATCTCGGCCAGCTCCTCCTCGCGGCCGACAAAGGTCGTGGTCTGGGCCGGCAGGTTATGACGGGCCGGGGCGGTCCGGTCTGCCAGGGTCGCAGCCTCGGGCAGAGGCTGCATGGTGCGGATCTGCTCGTAGAGGGCCGTGGTCTCCTCGGCAGGCGGCAGACCCAGCTCCTCTTCGAGGATGCGGACGCACTCTGCGTACTGGCGTAGGGCGGCCGACCGGTGCCCGGTCCGGGCGTAGAGCCGCATGAGCGCCCGGTGCGCCAGCTCGTGGAGGGGATCAAGCGCTAGCCAGCGCCTGGCGTGGGGCAGGGCCGCTGCGTGGCGGTCATGGTCGCCGTAGCCGCCGACCAATCGTTCCAGTACCGAGGCCAGTTGTTGGCGCAACTCCTCAGCCTGGAAAAACTGCCAGTCGTCGTAGGCCAGGCTGTCCCGCAGACCAAAGCCCTCCAGAAAATCGCCCCGGTAAAGGGCAGCGGCCTCCTCCAGGTCAGCCAGGCACCTGGGGCATAGCTGACCGTCGGGGTGCTCGTGGGTCTGCCAGGTGGTCGCCAGCCGCGAAAACTGGTCCACGTCCAGCCAAAAGTCGGCCTCCGGGTCGGTGCCGACCGTCTGCCGGTCTGCGATCAGCCACTCACCCTCCAGCGCGCTGCGCAGCAGCGACAGGTTGCGGCGCAGGACGGCCCGGGCGCGGCTCGGCTCTAGCTCGGGCCAGAGCAGGGCCAGCAGGCTCTCGCGGCTGTGGAACCGGCCCCCGTTGGGCTCCGAACCGGCAGCCTGCCGTCCTGATACGGCCAGGTAGGCGACCAAGGCCAAGATCTTGCGGGTATCGAATTGCAGCGGCACCCCGTCGCGCTCCAGGCGGGGCGGGCCTAGCAGGAACAGTGCCAAGCTGGTCATGGAAAACCTCTCTGGCCGTCAATTATACTGGTTATCGTCGAAAGGGGCAATTCGCTGGCTGCCAAAAGCGTAGCCGGGAAGCGCTCTGGCGCTCGGCGCGGATCGCCAGAGCGTCGCCTTCCGGCTGAATACGAGGCCGTTGGATCTGGCGATCCAACGGGAGCGTGGGAAAGGAGCCTGCCTGGGACACTTGTGACAGCGCGCCGAATGGGGAAAGTTGAACGCTGGGGTGATGATGTGTGCAAGCTGAGCGCAACTGTGGTATAATGGGCACGGTCGAGAATAGAAGGAGGTGCACGAACATGGTTCTCCTTGACCAGTTCCCGATTTGGGCAGTCTATTTGGGGACGGTGGCCGCAGTTCTTGTGGCCGCCGAGATCGGCTTTCGCATTGGCATCTGGCTACAGCGCCGGGATCCTGAGTCGGGCAAGACTCCCATGACCGGAGCGGTGGTGGGTGGCATGCTGGGTCTGATGGCCTTCCTGCTGGCTTTTTCCATCGGCATCGTCATCGGCCAGCACAATGGCCGCAAGGCCATGGTCGTCACCGAGGCCAACGCTGTTGGCACGGCCTATCTCCGGGCCGGATTTCTCGAAGAGCCGGATCGGATCTCGACGCGGGACCTCTTGCAGGAGTATGTCGAGGTTCGCATCGCGGCCGCGGCCGATGAGACGCAATTTGAATATGCCTTGACGCGTTCTGAAGAGATCCACGGCGAATTGTGGTCGATCGTGGAGGCCAATGTCTGGCAGGGACAAGAGTCGGCCATCATGGCTCTTACCGTCGACTCGATCAATGAGGTGATCGACGTTCATTCACTACGGTTGGCGGCCGTCGACCTTCGCCTGCCAAGACTGCTGGGGGTGGTGTTGTATGCAGCCACCATACTGAGCTTTCTACTGGTAGGCGTTGCCAACAGTTCAGACAAGGAGCGGGATCAAATCGCCCTTACGCTCTTTGCGCTGGCATTTGTCGCGGTCTTGATGATCATCGTCGATCTCGACCGGCCTCAGCAAGGACTCCTCACCGTCAGTCAGACGGCGTTATCGGACCTGCTGCGACAGATGACGCCGCCCGCTCAGTGATACCCTGCTGACCCTGCGGCCGCAAGATCAAGACTTGCCATGCCAAACCGGGCGAGAAACCACCGATGAGACCTGCGCCTAG
>JASFHU010000688.1:0-3500 GCA_050123055.1 Anaerolineae bacterium | reverse complement strand
CATCGCCGGTCCACACCCGATCCGAGATATCTAACAGGCTGTCCACCGCCCCTTTGGCAAAGGCCACGTGAGAAGCAAAACGCCAGGGGGCGTCGGTCTGCTCTGGGGTGACACCCACGGAGTGGACGGTGGTCATGCGCTTACGCTCGGAGGCAAAGGGGGCCTCGGCGACGCGGGGCCAGCGGGCATCCAGATCCGCTTTCACCAGGCCCAGTTTCGCCGCGGCTACGACCAGGGCACCCTCGGTCGGGTCGCCGATGGCCCGGTAGGCGCCACTGGCGGTCCTTTCCAGGCCAGCGTCGTTGCACAAAGCCATAGCCTTGGCCAGCAAGCCCAGGCTACGCACCGGTGAGCGCTGGCCGGGCAGCAGTTCGGCGTCCGCCACCGGGATACCTTCCCGCAGCAGGGTATCCACCTGCTGAGTTTCGCCCAGAACGTCCAGCACGGTGACGGTCATCCGATTCTCGGTCAAGGTACCGGTCTTGTCGGAGCAGATGACGGTCACCGAGCCCAGCGTTTCTACAGCAGGCAATTTGCGGATGAGGGCCTGGCGGCTGAGCATCCGCTGGGCGCCCAGGGCCAGGGCGATGGTCACGACCGCCGGCAATCCCTCAGGCACGGCGGCTACGGCCATGCTGATGGCCGTCAGCAGCATAAGCTGCCAATCCTCGCCGCGAAGCAGGCCAAGGAAAAAGACGATGGCCACGATGACCAGGGCCGCCACGGCCAGGCCGCGGCCCAACTGTGCCAGCCGCCGCTGCAAGGGCGTTGGTTCCCGTTCCACCGTCTGGATCAGGTCGGCAATGCGACCCAATTCGGTGTTCATGCCGGTCTCAGTAACGACGGCTGTTCCCCGCCCGTAGGTGACGATGGTGCCCATGTAGACCATGTTGACCCGGTCGCCTACCGGAAGGACGTGTCCTGAGGTATTTGGAGAGTCGCCTTCGTCCAGTGCCTGGATGTGCTTTTCCACCGGCTCCGACTCACCGGTCAGGGCCGCCTCGTCGATGCGCAGGTTGGCCGACTGTAGCAGACGGCCGTCGGCAGGCACCAGCGCGCCGGCTTCCAGCGACACCACGTCACCCGGTACCAACTCGCGAGCCGAGATCTCGACCAGGTGACCGTCACGCCACACCTTGACGGTGGGCACGGCCAGTCTCTTGAGGGCGGCCATGGCTTTTTCGGCGCGGAACTCCTGGCTAAAGCCCAGTGCGGCATTGAGCACGACGATGGCTAGGATCGCGATGGCGTCCTTCCAATCGCCCAATACCCCGGAAATGACGGCAGCGATGATGAGGATGACGACCATCAATCCGGTCAACTGCTCCCACAGGATGCGCCACGGGCTTTTCAAGCCCCGCTCGACCAGTTCGTTGGGGCCGTGTTCGGCCAGCCGGCGCTGGGCCTCCGCCTCTGCCAGACCCGCCTGGGCGTCAGTCGCTAGTAGTGAGGCAACCTCTGTTGCTTCCTTCTTATACCAATCAGTCATCTACCTTTTCCTACAAAATGGTCTATTCCTTACAAAACCCACATGTCGGAATCACCTACTCCCGGCCCACACTGGATCAACTGCTCTGGGGCCTATGCTCCGCCTCGTCAGGCGAACGAGAGCTCGTTCGCATCTTTATCCCACTCTCCGCCGGGAGAGTGTTGATCCGGAGTAGGTGCATGGTGACGACAATACCTACTGACAGCAGCAGGAGCTTGACCCACCAGGCTGGCTCGGTAGTCAAGACCGTGAGGCTGAGCGCTAGCCACAGAGCGATAAGCGTGATGACCTTGTCTCGAAGCGCGATTCCCCGACCCTGCTGATAGTCCTTGATGTACTGGCCGAACCAGTGATTGCCCAGCAGCCACTGATGAAACCGTTCCGAGCTGCGCGCGTAGAAAAAGGCCGCCAGCAGCAAAAAGGGCGTGGTGGGCAACACCGGCACAAAAACGCCAAAGATCCCCAGGGCCACGCAGATCGTGCCGCTTGCGATGAGCAAGAACCGTACAATCTTTTTCATGGGGTCCACCAGCCAGGCGTGGTCGGTTCTGTCGAGCTTGGATGCCCTTCCGAGGACCAACCCATCTACTCACCTAACCCTACTGGGGTCACAAACCCATCAGGCTTGACGGCAAGCACCCCGCAGTCGACCTGGCCAAGGATCTTTTCCGCCGTATTGCCGATCAGCAGGCCCGATACCCCGCTGCGGCTGACCGTGCCCATGACGATCAGTTCCACCTCTCTGGCTGCTGCCACCTCCGGAACCAATCGGCCTGGCTCGCCCTTTAACAGGTACACCTCGTGCTTTGGCATCTCGAGATCGTACGGTTTCAAGAGCTCGACCAGCCACTGTCTGTGCTGGTGTCGGGCTCCAGAAATCCATCTATCCACCTGGTCAGACGGACCCACGCGTCCCCTCTTCAGAGAGTGTTCCATGGGAAAGGTCCAGGCATGGAGTACAACCAGCTCGCGCTGTTCTATACGGGCCAAGGAGGTGGCCAGATCCATGATCTTGACATTGAGTGCGTGGCGCTCTTTGTCTTCGGGCCTGGGATCCACCGAAGCCAGAATGCGCTTGTGCCAGTCGGGCTGGCTGGTCTTGACCACCCACACCGGGCAGGGACACTTGCGCATCAAGTGCATCGTCGTGCTACCAAAAACTCGATCTCTGAGGTTGCTGCGTCCCTGGGCTGTCGTCATCACCAGGTCATGGTCGCGGCGCAGTACCAGGCGGATGATCTCCAGAAACGGTGTGCCGTACAGAATCTTGGTATTGACCTGGACACCCCTCCGCTGGGCATAATCGGCCCACTGTTCCAAGCGTTGGCCTTCCTGACCGGTCACATGCTCTCGAATGAGTACGGATCGTGAACCAGTCAGCCGACTGGCGCCGGCGGGGTGTTTGCTGGCAGGCTCCTCCCGAATCTCGGTCTGGTGCGGCGCGTAGGGCATATCGATACCAGGAGGCCATTCTTCAATGATGTCGTAGTCTGGCCGCAAAGGCTCCGCTGGCATCTCGACCGCGAACTGCTGCTGACCATTTTCGGGTAGCCTATCGAGCGTGCTCGCCAACGTGATGCAAGCGCCGTTTCTAAGGGCCAGGTCCACAGCGCGTTCGACGACAACTCCGCTCTCAGTATTGTGGTCGACGACGACCAGGATGTTTTTGAAGCGTTGCATGATTCTCCTCCTGTATCAGGCTTCTCACAGATAGCGCAGCCACACATATCCCGTCGCTAGGACCAGCGACATGAGGGTCGTAGCCAGGCCGTAGCCCAGGAAACGCTTGAAACTGATGGGGTGACCACTCTTCTCAGCCAGGTTCGCAACCACAACATTCGCCGCAGCACCTACCAGGGTGATATTGCCGCCCAGGCAGGCTCCCAATGCCAGCGCCCACCACAGGGGCATGATCGGCATGCTCCTTCCCAGATTCTCGACGACAGGGATCATGGTTGCCGTATAGGGAATGTTGTCCACAATGCCCGAAGCAAAGGCCGAAAGCCATAGC
>JASFHU010000687.1:0-3501 GCA_050123055.1 Anaerolineae bacterium | reverse complement strand
CTGGCAAAGCCCCCCCCTCTGTTCGCCGACGGTCTCCAGACCGAGGCGAGATCGGGCTGATGACCGCGATCTGTTCGGTCAGCATCCGTCAACCTTCCTCCGGCGGCGGGCCGTAAGCGCGGGCCGCCAGCCTCGGCCCCAGCAACAGGTCGGCCAGGCGGCGGCGGCGCTGGGCCGGCGTATCGTCCGGATAGCGCTGGCGCAGCCCGGCCAGGGCCAATACCTGCACCGTCCGGCTCATCTCGGCCATGAGCTCCATCTTGCGCCAGGCCGGCATCTGTCGCAGCTTCTCGATCCGCAGCCGTTCGATTTCGGGAGAGGGTTCAGCCGGTAGGGTTACCACCCCTGTTCCTCCCAGGCATAAGCCGGCTCGCCGGTCATCGGGACAGCCTCACGTGGCCGGCGATCAGGGCGTAGATGAGGATGAGACCGCCAACGACAAAGAGGATATTGCCCGCTGCCGACTCGGCCAGGACGGTCCACACGCCGCCGGCGAGCAGCAGGGCCAGGCCAATATAGGCGATGACCGGGCGCGGCTTTTTCCCGAACATCGTAACGTCGCCTAGCTGCCTACCGCAGACAGGGCAAATGAACGCCGCCGCCTCGAGTCCTGTACCGCAGTAGGGGCAGGTTGTTGTGCCCTTGCCTATCTCGTCCTCCTTTACCGATCCTGCGCCGGCCGGGCATCTCGGATCAACACGGTCGGTTGCTCGAGCTTGTAGGAATACAACCGCAGTCCCTTGGCCTCCTGCCCTCCATTATACCCGCTTTTCCGTTTCAAGGGAAGCGCGGCGCCCGGTGGCAGCAACCGTCGCTGGAGGCTGGCCACGAATGGCACGAACTACACGAAGGAGGGGCTCTGATCTGGCCACGAATCCCCACGGGGACTCGGGATCTGCGATCCCCACGGGGACTCTTTCGCAGATCCCTTCGGGGGCTCGGGACATGGCTCAGAGCGGGGCTCAGGATCTGCGATTGCACCAAGTATACGAAGGGAAGACTTGGCTTGGAAGTCTTTAAACACTCTTTGCAGCCGTCGCGGTTGCGAGCCTGCGCCCCGAAGCCATCCACCAGCCCGTCAATGCCAGGGGCACCAGCGAGAGCACGACACCCACGACCCCCATCACGGCGTAGCTCGTGAAGGCGAACATGAGTCCGCTCCCGAGACTGGCGGCAGCGGTGGCCAGGCCGATCAGCAGATCGTTTACCCCCTGCGTCTTGGCCCGCTCTGTGGGAGAGAGCTGGTCGGACAGTAGGGTCGAGCCGCCCACAAAGCAAAAGTTCCAGCCCAACCCCAGGAGAAACAGGATGGCCGAAAGCGGCAGAACGCCTGGTGAAAGAGGGGCGAGTGCGCAAGCTAGCGCGAGCATCCCGGCCCCGGTCAGAATCACCCACCCGCGCCCCCAACGATCGGTCAGACGACCCGAAACAAAAGAAAAGGCAAACATCCCGAACGTGTGGGCAGAGATGACGAGGGAGAGGTCGGTCAAGGTATGCTGGTGCATGACCATGTAGGGGGTGGTAATCACCATCACCATGACCATCACCATCTGGCTCAGGGCCATGGCCAGGACCGCAACGGAGGTTGCCGGGGTGCGCAGGATGTGGTAGATCGAGCGTGCGGGTCCTTGGTGGGCAGTGGGTTCGGGATGTTTCTCTGCCATTTTCCGCCCCACATCGCGGGGATCTGGTTTCAGCCAGACCACGATCGCCAGCGCAGCCACAGCCAGAATAACCAGTGCGGCCAGAAAGGGACCAGCCAATTCATTCACCCCTGCTCGCTGTGCCCACCGGCCCGACGGCCCGACGATCAGTGGCCCAACCACCGAGCCTATCGCACCTCCGATGACTACGTTGGAAATCGCCCGGCCCCGTCGTTCAGGGGGGTGGACTTCTGCCACGGCAAAGCGCCCCAACTGCATGGCGGCTGAGGCTACGCCCATGAGCGCCAACCCACCCAGGAAGAGCAGCAAAGCATGGGCTGCGATTGCGCCCGCGGCCACCCCCATCCCCAGCACGCCCACTCCCAACCCCAGGGCCAGGCCCCGGCGCCGCCCGATCCGTTCTGTGGTCGCGCCCACAACCAGGGCGGCAAAGGCTCCTGCCAATTGCAGCATTGCCGCCGGAACTCCTGCCCAGGCTGCGTCACCGCTGAGCTGTATGCCGACAAGCGCACTGACTGTACCACAGGCGATGAATGCTGCTCGGGCCAAGCTTTGGGTGGCGAACATCGTGGTCGTGATCCTTCGCGAGATCCGGGGACAGTCGTACAGTGTTCTTGACATACCTCTCCCATGCTCATTTGAGCTACACCTTCATTATACCCCACTTTACATGATTTGTCAAATATAAATCATATTAAGAGTATGCGGGCGAACTCGGGCCAGTAGGCGGCCACTCGCTGGTCATAGTCCAGCCAGCCCCGGGATTGGGCCACGGCCAGGGTCATGGTCGCCAGTCCCTGGCTTTGTCCACCAATAGCAAGCAAAGTGCGAAGCATTTGGTTGGACAAAGCTTGGAAGTTGTCTTTGGACAACTTTACGGTGGCCGAAAAGACGAGGACCAGCCTGTCCTCCAGCCACGGTTCCCGGCGGCGGGGATGGCGGTACCGCCCCACAGGTCAACGACTTTTCCACCCCGGTGGTCGGCAGCACAAGCGGCGCCTACCTCGCCCCGCTCGGCAAAGTTGCGCTCGAACTCGGCCCGGACCGCTTCGAAGCCGGGTGCGACCCAGCCGTGGATGGGGGGCGCAGGATGCGGCATGTTATTGGCACCTCATTGAACCGGTCATGTATGTGCGCACCTCTGGGCAGGATACTAGCATCGCTGGGGTGGGGAGGCAAGAGAACCGGCCACGAATCCTCACGGGGACTCTTTCGCAGATCGCTTCGGGGACTCGGGACATGGCTCAGAGCGAGGCTCGGGATCTGCGATGGCACGAATTACACGAAGGGGAGACTTGGAGGAGCGACGGTGGGCGCTTGGTGGCCAAGCTGGACAGAACAACGGATTTGCAGGATTGGCGGATGACACCAGCGGATGATGCTGCTTAAGAAATTAACCCGGTCACCGCGCCGCCGTCATGCCGCTACTATCACACTATTGCACTATAACACCCTCCGGCGGTGCTCCCTCAAGGGGGAGGGTTGCCGGCGGTCTCGGTGAAGCATGCCGTGTCCACCCGGTAGGAGGAGTGGAGGATTCCCCGATGAGGAACCGGTTTGGCTACCACTGTACGGCACTCTGCGCACCTGGCAGCGTCTATCGCCCCGCGGACGGCGCCCGTGCGGAAACGGGGCTCCGAGCACGGCGGCCTGGTGTCTGTCAAGCGATTTTGCGACAGCCCTGGCGTGGTCCAGCGATCCTAAATCTGGAGACTCGGGACGGGCAAGGCCAAAATCCGGCGACAGCGACCGCGCTCCGCGCGGATTTCCCTACCTGGGGAGGGGAGTCCCCCATATGCGCTAACTTAAGAAGTTGACATATGTTCTGCTTGGGCGA
>JASFHU010000686.1:0-3502 GCA_050123055.1 Anaerolineae bacterium | reverse complement strand
ACCCAAATGGCAACCAGCTACTGGCAGAAACTGCGTCTGTTCAGCCGCGACGTGCGTCTTTTCCTGGTGGCTTCAGCCATGCTGGGGTTCGCCTGGGATGGCATCCGGATCGTCCTCTTTAATCTCTACCTGCTGCGCCTTGGCTACGGCACCGAATCGATCGGCCTGATCAATGCCGTGGGGTCCTTTGCCTTCTCGATCTTTGCCGTGCTTCTCGGCACGTTCGGAGCAGGCTGGAACGGTCGACGCAGCCTGGTGGTGGGGATCAGCCTGATGGTCGTCGGCCTGGCGTCGCTGCCACTGGCCGGGGCCCTGGCGCCTAGCTGGCAATTGGGCTGGCTGTACGCGGCCAACGTGATTTCCTTCCTGGGCCTGGCCATGTGGTGGGTCTACAGCATCCCCTTCCTGATGGGCACCACCGGCACCGGAGAGCGCAACCACGCTTTTTCGGTGCAGATCGCCCTCGCGCCCCTGGCGGGATTCGCCGGCAGCCTGGTCGGCGGCGCGCTGCCTGGGTTCTTTGCCGCAGTGCGGGGCTTTTCGGTGGAGGATCCGGCAGCCTATGGTTACGCACTCTTTGTCGGCGCCTTGCTGCTCATTCCCGCCGTCCTGGCGTTGCTGCCCACGCGCGATCCCAACAGTGAGGTCGTGCCGGCCGGTGTGGCTGCCCCCCCAAAAGCGCGCGCCGGCAGCAAGGCTCCCTATGGTCTCATCCTCCTCATCGGGGTGGTCGTGTGGATGAGATTCGCCGGCACCGCATCGACCAATACCTTCTTTAACGTTTATCTGGACGACGGCCTTGGTGTCCCCACGACCCTGATCGGCGTGGTATGGGCCGTCGGGCGATTGGCGTCGGTGCCGGCGGCCTTGGCCACTCCGCTGGCGGTGGCGCGGTGGGGAAATGCCCGGACGATCGTCTGGGGCTCCCTGGGCCTGGCCCTCTTTATGCTGCCCCTGGCCCTTGTTCCCCAATGGCCGGTTGCGGGTGCCGCCTTTGTCGGCATTTCTAGCCTGTTTGCCATGACGACTGGTCCGGTACGGGTCTTTAGCCAGGATCTCGTGACGCTGGATTGGCGGCCGGCCATGTCGGCGGCCATGAACATCGGCGTGGGGATGAGCATCGCGGCCATGTCCCTGTGGGGTGGCTATGCCATCGCGGGCCTGGGCTACCGCAGCCTGTTTCTGGCCGCGGCGGGCCTGACGGTGGCCGGCGCCCTGATCTTCTGGTTCTACTTTCGCGTGCCGCGCGGCGAGATGGCCCGCGCGGCAGCAGAGGAGAGCTCGAGCCAGACCTAGAGGATCACAAGCATGGCCACGGCCAACACCAGGGCCACATTGAGGGGGACGACATAGTGGTAGAAGAGGGGCCCAATGCGTCCCGTCTCCTGCCGCGTGATCTTGACGTATTGATACAGATACTTGAGGATCATCAGCCTCAGCCAGACAAAGCTGACGGGCATGCCTCTCCTGTCCAGCTCTCTGGCTATCAGCATGGCGGCGGTGACCGCCCACAGCGCACAGACGAGCAAGCATCCCACCAGAATGGCCATCGAAACCTCCTCCCGTAGGTGATCAAGTCCGCGATGGGCCAGGCTTGCCGGCCTCTGATCTTGCTAACGCGAATCCTGCGCCCAATGTTCGGTTTTGGTGATCACCCCCCCAATGCTGTGCGTCACCCTGGTGCATGGCTTTGACCGTTGAGTTGAGAATCTGCCAATAGGACAGTTGACATGAGCTATTCTTTTTTGTATAATTGTCTATAATGACTGTCTAGAAGGAGGGGCAGAAAATGTTGGTTTCAATTACCGAAGTGCACAATCGCCTTTCATATTGGCTGAAAAAGGTGCCCGAGCGACCTGTGACCATCACGCGCCGGGGAAAGCCTGTGGGTGTTCTGGTCTCTCCTGAAGAGTACGAACGCCTGCGCCAGGTGCAGGCCTACCTGGAGATGCTACGACTTGCCAGTTCGCTCCAGGATTGCGACACAACCGCGGATGAGTTGTTCCGGGCGGCCCGAGACGAACTGGAGGCGCGTCCATGATCGTTGATGCCAGTGTCATTCTGAGTGCCTTCTTTCCAGACGAGGATCAGCCGCAGGCGCAGGCTTTGATACGCGCACACGTGATGGGCCGTGTGGCGTTGGTCGCGCCGACCTTGCTTCTCTACGAAGTGACCAATGCCGTCGTCCAGGCACGGCGACGGGGGCGCATCAGCGACGAGCAAGCGGAGACCATTCTTTCGTCCTTCGAGGGCCTGGGGATTGCCTTGAGGCCGGTGACATGGCAGCAGGTGCTGCCTCTGGCCCTAGGCTTCGATCGTTCTGCCAATGATGCCGCCTACCTGGCTCTGGCTGAGGAAACCGCCGAACCTCTGATTACCGGCGACAGTCGGATGTTCAATGCCGTCCGCGAGCACCTGGACAGGGTGCAGTGGCTGGGAGATTATTCGCCGGCAGGCTGAATGGCGGCTGTGGGACTTGACGGGTACCAACGTGAAATCTGCACCAGGCTTTGGCGAGCACTATGAGGGGCCAGATTCGTGCGCCGTCAGGAACGCGGATCGGCTTTCTCTATGCTCCCATCGTGATACTGGGCGAATCTTCCCTGTGAGGCAGGATGTACAGGATCACTTCTGTCCCAGGGCCAGCCACCGAACCTTGTACGCCGAAAGTCATCGTACGCCTGCTGGATCTCCTGACGAGTGTTCATGACAAAGGGACCGTATTGAGCAACCGGTTCAGCGATGGGATTGCCTTGCAGCAGCAGGATCCGGCTGGGTTCCGGACCATTCTTGATGGGAACCGCTTGGTCGCCGCGAACTTTGGCCGCGTGATAGCCGGGGATCTCGGCCTCGCCAATGCTGATAGAAGCACCCTCAAAGAAAAAGAGCGTACGGTTGGTCAAGGCTCTGGCAGCGGATAGCGTAGTTTCGGCCTGAGGCTCCATCGTCAGCAGCCAGATCGCGACCTGGTTTCCAGCTACGTGCGCCCAGGAGTCAGGAGTTGGTTCGGGTGCCTGGTACGCGCCCAGGTCGCCGGCGATGATCCGGATGCTGGTCGAACGACCATCCTGGTCCTGTGACTGGACAACAGGGATATCTTCCGACCAGAGCATTTTGTAGTGGGGTTCGACAAACTTGCTGGCCTTGGGGAGATTGATCCAGATCTGAAACAACTCCAGTGGATTGGGCTTGTCCTCATGCACCAGCGGGAACATCTCCGAATGCTGGAGCCCACTTCCGGCGGTCATCCATTGGACATCCCCATGCCCGTATCGTCCGGTGGCGCCACTGGAGTCAAAGTGATCCACCATTCCTTCCAGGACAATGGTGACGGTTTCAAAACCACGATGAGGATGTTCGGGAAATCCGGGCACCTGGTGGCCATGATACATGCGCCAACCGGCCTGTGGGTCAAAGTCTTGACCGATATTCCGTCCTGCCAGCGAGGCCACAGGACCCATCTGGCCATCACCTCTTGGATAGGCATCCTGATGGTGAACAC
>JASFHU010000685.1:0-3503 GCA_050123055.1 Anaerolineae bacterium | reverse complement strand
TTGTCGAATCGGGCGCCTTCGATGGTATCGTCATCTCCCGCGCCCGGTTGGTCAGCCAGATCATCGACAACCTGAACAAAGCCGCAGCCGTTGACTTTCCACCCGACCAGATCGCGGCTCGTCTCAGAGCCGCCTGGGGTGGGGAATCGGCCCACAAGCGCATCTTTGACCAAGTCCAGGCAGCAGCCCTCGCTTTTCGGCAGGCCTGCCTGGACCAGAATCTTCTCGACTGGTCGCTACAGATCGAGGTTTTTCGGCGCTACCTCCTCCCCCTCCCTGAACTCCGTCGCTACCTTCAAGGCGGCTACCGCCACCTCATCCTCGACAACACCGAGGAGGACATCCCAACTGCTCATGATCTACTGAAGGTCTGGTTGTCCCTCTGCGAATCGGCCCTGGTCATCCACGACACCGGTGGCGGCTACCGTGTATTCCTTGGCGCAGACCCCCAAGGGGCCCTGAGCCTGTCCGAACATTGTCGCGAGCGGGTCATGCTCACCAAATCTCACGTGACCACGCCGCAGGTAGAGGCCCTTGGCGCCGAGCTGATCGTCCCCTTGGTCGCCTCTTCGCCGGATGCTGGGATACATGCAGCCACCGGTCAGCCAGGTTCGCCAAATGCGCAGGCCCGGCAGACAGCGGCCCTACAGGCATTGGAGAGACCCCAGGATGACCTGCGATTCCACCCCCAAATGCTTGATTGGGTGGCCGAAAAGATCTCCCAGTTGACCATGGAGGAGGGCATCCCGGCTGGCGAGATCGCGGTCCTGGCCCCCTTCCTCGGCGACGCCCTTCGGTTCTCCCTGACAGAGCGGCTAGAGCGCTACAACATCAAGGCTCGCACGCATCGCCCTTCCCGCGAGCTGCGCGAAGAGCCGGCAGCCCGCTGCCTGCTGACCTGGGCCAGAATGGCATATCCGGCTTGGCGCCGCCCGCCCCCACCGGCCGACGTGGCCCAAGCCCTCTTGCTGTCCGTCGACGAGATGGATCCGGTGCGGGCCAGTCTCCTGACCGGCATCGTCTACCGCGTCAGAGATGGCCAGCCAACGTTGACCCCCTTCCACGAGATTCGCCGCGAGACTCAGGACCGGATCAGCTACGTGCTTGGCATGCGCTACGACCAGTTGCGCACCTGGCTCCATGGCTATGTCCAGCGCACCAATCAGAACGGCGGTGACGCAGAACAGACACCCGAAGCGCTGGACTATTTTCTCAGCCGCCTATTTGGAGAGGTCCTCTCGCAAGCAGGATTCGGCTTTCACGGCAACTTTGATGCCGGTGCGGTGACCGCCAACCTGATCGAATCTGTGCAGAAATTCCGTCACAGCTTCCCCTCGCGACCGCTCACTACCACCGAACCTTCCCCCGGAGAAAGCAGCACCGGTCTGCGGGATGACGACAGTTCGCCCCCGTCAGCCGACCTGAACCTGGAATACGTAGACATGGTTGAACGAGGCGTTGTTGCCGCCCAATACGTCTCCAGTTGGCAGGTCCATCCCGAAAACGCCGTGCTTCTCGTCCCCGCTTACACCTTCTTGATGATGAATCGGCCGGTAACGGTCCAGTTCTGGCTCGACGCAGGCAGCCGCTCCTGGGTTGAGCGCATTTATCAGCCGCTAACCCACCCCTATGTCCTCCGTCGCGACTGGCCCGAAGGCCGGCTCTGGACCGACGAGGACGAAATGGAGACTCGGGAAACAGCCTTGGCCCGCCTCATACAGGGCCTGACTCGCCGCTGTCGCCAGCGCGTCTACCTGGCCTACAGCGATCTGAGCGAGCAGGGCTACGAGCAGCAGGGACCTCTTCTGCAAGCTGTCCAACATCTCTTGCGCGCTCAGCGCTTGCCCCGCAGCCAGGATGAGGACGCCAATGAGTGATTTCAGACCACGACCTGGCCAAAAGGAGGTCCTCGAATACACCGCCGGCAAAATGGGCATCTCGGCCGTTCCCGGTAGTGGCAAAACCCACACCCTGGCCGAGCTGGCCGCCAGGCTCGTTGCCGGGCACATTGATGGCGATCAAGAAGTGCTCGTCGTCACCCTGGTCAACTCGGCAGTGGACAACTTCAAGAGCCGCATCAACGCGTCGATCGGGGACCGCGGCCTCTTGCCAAGCTTTGGCTACCGCGTGCGTACCCTCCACGGCCTGGCCCATGACATCGTCCGCGAGCGCCCCGGTCTGGTCGGCCTGGCCGATGACTTTGGCATCATCGACGAACGCGAGGCCGATGCGATTCGCGATGAGGCGGTTGAGACCTGGCTCCGCACTCACCCTGGTACCGCCGAGCCCTATCTGTCTCTAGACCTCGAGGGCAACCGCGCCGAGTGGGTCAAGCGTTCCAGGTGGCCGGCGACCGTGCGCGAGGTGGCGGCCGCCTTTGTTAAGCGGGCCAAAGATCTGCAGCTCAGTCCCGAGACTCTGCTCGAACACCTCGCCGCACAGGAGGCACGATCTAACCCCAGCCAGGTGGCCCTGGGCCGCATGGGTGCCGAGATCTATGCCCTATACCAACGCAGCCTGGCCTATCGCGGCGTGGTGGACTTTAACGACCTGATCCGCCTGTCCCTGGAAGCCCTGCGCCAGGCGCCGGACTTTCTGGCTCGCCTGCAAAACCGCTGGCCCTACATCCTCGAAGACGAGGCTCAGGACTCTAGCGGGCTTCAGGAAGAGATCCTACGACTGCTGACCAGTAATATGGGAAACTGGGTGCGCGTCGGTGACCCCAACCAGGCCATCTATGATACCTTTACCAACGCCAATCCCAGGTTCTTGCGCAGCTTCTTGGAGGAAGCGGACGTTACCAGGATCAGCCTCCCTGAGTCGGGGCGCTCTCAATCAGCCATCATCGAACTGGCCAACTACTTAGTTGACTGGACCGTGACCGAGCATCCCACCCTGACCGTACGTGGCGCATTCATGCACCAGCACATCGAGCCCACAGCTCCTGGCGATCCCCAACCCAATCCGGCTGCCGACCCAGCCGCCGTCCACCTCATTGACCATGCCTACACGCCCGACGCAGAACTGAAAGCCGTGGCTGACTCTATCCAGGCCTGGCTGCCCCACCACCCCAATCAAAGCGTTGCCGTTCTGGCGCCTCGCAACCAGCGCGGATTTGACCTGATCGAGCTGCTCAAACAGCGGCAGATTCCCTATGTCGAGCTGCTTCGCTCGACCAGTATCACCCGGCAGACGGCTGGCGCCCTCGGAAACCTCCTCCGCTGCCTGGCTGATCCAACCTCAGCTCGCAAGCTGTCCGTTGCCTTCCAGGTATGGCGAAGGGCCGATAGGCATGATCCAGAAGCCCATGAGCTAGTCAAGTCCGTCGCCAGGCGCCTTCGCAACTGCCCGGCCGTCGAAGCCTATCTGTGGCCTCGCGCCGACCACGACTGGCTGGCTTCTCTGGGCGCCGGCGTACCGTCGGATGAACTGGCCTTGTTGACCGGCTTTCGTGAAGCTGCCCGTCACTGGCACCGAGCCGCCGCCCTCCCCATCGATCAGTT
>JASFHU010000684.1:0-3505 GCA_050123055.1 Anaerolineae bacterium | reverse complement strand
CACGAACGACAGCATCCTGGTTCCTTTCTTTGTCCTCATCGGCCTGGTACCTCGAGGTCAACATAGACGTGCTCTGTGGCTGCCGAGAGATCCGGCTCGGGGCTCGCCAGGGCATAGTCGATCCAGCCCTGTACTTCGCCGTCCACCTCCCGCTGGATGCGCGCCAGCTCTGGCTCTGTGGCGGCGTCGCGCTGGATCAGTTTTTGGCCGGCGAGCTTGATCGGGTCGCGTTCCTCCATCCAGTAGCGTTTCTCATCGACCGGCCGGTCGGCATCGGGGTCACCGCCAAAGTGGCCCTGCCAGCGATAGGTCTTGAACTCGAGGAAGGTCGGACCTTCATCCCGGCGCCCGCGTGCGACCGCCTCACTCATCGTGTCGTACACTACCTCAATATCGTTGCCGTCGGCCACGCGCCGCTCGATGCCAAAGCCCGAGACCAGCTCAGCCAGGTCTTTGGGGACAAAGGCATCCTGGACCCGCAGCGAGATGGCATAGAGATTGTTCAAACAGACATAGATGACCGGTAGCCTCCAGATTGTGGCCAGGTTGACGCTCTCGTACACTTCACCGCGGCCCATGGTGCCATCGCCCAGGAAAACGGCCGACACCCGGCCATCCTTGCGCATCTGGGAGGCAAAGGCCGGTCCCAATGCAGTGGCCGCGATGGAGCCCTGGATGGCATTGTTGCCCAGGTTGCCCACCGATGGATCGGCCATGTGCAAGCTGCCCCCTTTGCCGCCACAGATGCCGGTCGCTTTGCCATGCAGTTCGGCCATCAGCTTTTCTCCCGGCGTGCCCGCAACCAGGATCAGTCCGTGGCTGCGATGGTCGGGGAAAAAGTAGTCGGTCTTATCCAGGGCGTGGGCACAGCCCACCAGAGAAGCTTCTTGGCCCACTCCAGAGTGGAAGAAGCCCGGCACGAGACCCTTCTTGTGGTTCTCCTCCAGGCGGTTCTCCAGTATCCTCGTGCGCCACATGTCACGGTACATGTCAAGCAACTTGTCGTCGCGTATGGCCATATCCCCTCCCCACTTGATCCAGGGCCCAACCTGACCCCTGCCTGCAGGCCGGAAGACTTGCCCAGGAGCCAGGCCCGCAGACGAGACCATACCACAGCGCCCTCCCCTTGTCAAGTCCTGCTCAAGGATCACGGCCAGATTTGAGTGAGGGTTGACATCCGTCTTTCCGATCTTCCTCAGCGGTGTAGTTCCTGCAATCGGGCAGGTCACCGTGCGGAGAAACTCCTTGCTCAAGCAACCGGCTTGTGATACAATCTCAGTCATGGTATTGTCGGGAGATCGGAGGAATAGCGCATGAAATCTACACATCGGAGCTACGCAGACGAATTGGGTGATTTCAACCGGCTCAGCCGCTTCATCGTCGAGAACAATGCCGCCATGCGCAGTCACTCTACCTGGTGCCTCGGCCGGTTCGTAGACTGGAGATATGGGCTGTGGGGCGACAAGCTATCCATTCCAGGATTTTGGAGCGACAACGCTCACCTATGGTTCGATGGGTTCGGGGAACTGGCCGGTTTTGCCATTTCAGAGGATGGGGGCTGTAAAGTCGCCATCATCACGGCCGGCGGGTACCGTTTTCTGTTTTGGGGTATCCTACAGTGGGTTCTCGATAGTTGGGGCGACCGGAAACCGGCTTTGTCGATCGAAATTACCGCGCTCCAAGCCCTCGAGGGTGAAGTGCTTGAGAACCATGGATTCCTCTGCACATCATCCTTTTACCGATTCGGCTTTGACCTCAATGCAGAGCTTGTTGAGCGCTTCCCGCTAAAAGAGGGGTTTCGTATTGTGGACATGCACGTCCATCCAGATTACCGCGGCCAACATATCTTGCGCCAGAATGCTTTTGCGGGCAAAACTGAGCTGTCAGAGCAAGAGATCGGTCGCCTATCAGAACTCTATGGCTATGCTCGTGAAAGTCCCATTTACCACCCCCATACCGATGTCGGCGTGGTAGCCTCAGACGGGACCTTTGTCGCAGGCTGTGAGGCGCTGATCGACGCTCGGAATGCGGAGGCGGACATCGAGCGGGTCTGTACGCACAGCGGCTATCGCCGGCGTGGCTTTGGGCGGGTCGTCATTCAGGAGTGCTTGTATCGTCTGCGCGATATGGGCCTGCGGCGCGCCTACGTCACCGGGTACAGTCAGGAAGCAGTTGGCCTGTACGGTTCTCTCGGCGCCCACGAACGGACAGAACTACTGACCTACAAGCAGGCCGCGACCTGAAGGGCACCTACCGTCTTGCGAAAAGCGCCGCTGTAGTGTAGAATGAACACTCATCAGCGCTATCAGAGCGCTCAGTGGATCAACGATCCAGCTTGCGACGACTAGCGGTGCTTGGTCATCGCGACTGCCGAGGAGGACCGTCAGCCCTTGTCCTCGCTGTGGAAATCTAGGGAGCACCATGTACCCCGGCCACCTACTGAGACTCTCAACCGAAAACAACCACCTTACCGCCACCCTCCTCGCACCTGATGGCGCCCAACTCGCCTCAACCCCCGTCGACCTCGACCCCGAAGCCCTCGACAACCTACCCGGCCCTTCCGAGTACGGCGCCGCCCTGACCAGCGCCCTCCTGCGCGAGCCGGTCGCCGGCGCCCTGCGTCAGGCCCGGGTCACCCGCCTCCGCCTGGCCGTCGACCCTGACGCCCGCCACCTCCATGCCCTGCGCTGGGAGTGCCTGGCCCACAGTTTCCGGGGCCCTCTCTCCCGCCTGCTCCGCCCTGACGCCCGCGATCGCGCCCGCCCGCCTCAGATCGACTGGCCCCTGCGCATCCTCGTCGCCATCAGCAACCCCACCAACCTGGACCGCTTCCACCTGGCACCCCTCGACGTCGACCTGGAGTGGGCCGAGCTCCAGCGGGCCCTCCAGCCCCTGCAGGGACTGGTCGAGGTCGAGTTCGTCCCGCCGCCAGTCACCCTGGATCGCATCCACCAGGCGCTGGAGGCCGGGCCCAAGATCTTTCACTACCTGGGCCACGGGGCCTACCACAAGGCCTCCGGCACGGCCGCCCTCTTTTTGGAGTCGAGCTCCGACCGCGCTGTCGACACTGTCAAGGACCAGGACCTCATCCAGCGCCTTGGCGTCCTGTCCCAACCGCCCCACCTCGTGGTCCTCGCTGCCTGCGAATCGGCTGCCCAGGTGAACGAGGACGCCCTGGTGGGCCTGGCCCCGGCCCTGGTCGAGGCCGGATCGGGCGCCGTGGTCGCTATGCGCGACAAGGTCGGCATCGACGTCGCTCGCCAGTTTGTCAAACACTTTTACCGGCGCCTGGCCACCCACGGCCAGATCGACCTGGCCACCGACGAGGCCCGCAAGTTCCTCGTCGGCCGCGGTGGCTGGAGCTGGACCATCCCCACTCTCTTCATGGAGTGGGGCGCCGAGCGCATCTTTGCCACCCCGCCCGCCATGCTCGAGGCCCCGCCCGCCCGGCCCGGCGTGACTCTGATCCTGCTCCCCGCGGTCCAGGGCCACGCGCCCGCCTACT
>JASFHU010000683.1:0-3512 GCA_050123055.1 Anaerolineae bacterium | reverse complement strand
CGCACCGATGCCGCCCATCAGGTTGATCACGCCGTTGGCCTTGGAGCGGAAGGGGGAGGGCGTGATGTCGGGCATCAGGGCGATGAGTGGCGTGCGAAAGGCAGCCATAGCCAGCAACATGACGCCGATGGCGACCATAAAGAAGGCCAGTTGCCCGCCCAACTGGTCGGTCTGGCCCGAGAGCTCGGGCGGGATCTGGTTGACGGCGACGGGAATGAGGGCAAAGGCGACGGCCGCGATGGGAGCCGCGGTGAGGATGTAGGGCATGCGCCGCCCGATGCGGGTGTGGGTGCGGTCGCTGAGCACGCCAACCACGGGCTGGATGAAAAAGGCGGCGATGTTGTCCAGGGTCATGATCAAGCCGGCCAAGGCCGCGCTTAGGCCAAAGCCGACGGTCGTGGCGCCCCCGTTCTGGTCAAAGGCCGGGTTGCCGGCCTGCAAAAAGATCGGCACGTAAGAGTTGTAGAGGAGCCAGACGAGGCTGACACCCAGGAACCCAAAACCAAGCAAGAAGGTCTTTTTATAGTCCAACCGTTGCTTCATTGTGCGTCTCCTTTAAGGCTACGTTGTCTCGTTGGAGTTGGTCAACAAACCACTCTTTTACCGAACCCTTCGCAAGATCCAGCTTGTCACGGTGCACAGAGGACCTGCCACGAGTATACCACAAGCGATTCCCAATGTCCAAGCGGTTGTTGCCCCGCTAGGTCACAAGGCCCATGGGGGGTGAAATAGATCAAAACCCTAACTGGACATATGAAGTGGCGGTTGCCACGGGCTGTAGACAGGGTGGCCTTGGTATGGTATACTTGAGGCAGGGGTTGGTGACCGTGGAGGGCGAGATGGTGGCAGATGGCGACAGAATCCGCATTCTGCTGGCTGACGATCACGCGGTGCTGCGCGAGGCAACTGCCGAGTTGGTGGAGCACCAGCCGGACATGACCGTGGTCGGGCAGGCGAGCACCGGCGAGGAGACGATCTCCAGCGCCAGGCAGTTGCGCCCGGACGTGGTCGTGATGGACGTTGCCATGCCGCGCCTCGACGGGTTGGAGGCCACACGCCGTATCCTCGCCGAGTGTCCCGAGACGCGGGTGTTGGTCCTCAGCGCGCACGAGGACGCAGAGTATGTCATTCCGCTCCTGGAGGCAGGCGCCGTCGGTTACCTGCCCAAGACGGTACGCCTGAACGAGCTCCTGGATGCCATCCGGGCGGCGAGTCGGGGTGAGTCGGTCTTGCCACCATCCATCGCTTCCGTGGTGGTCCAGCATCTGAGAGGTGTGACCGAACCGGCTCCAGAGTCCGATCTCACCGCACGCGAGATGGAGGTGCTGCGGCTGGTGGCCCAAGGCTTATCCAATCACCAGATCGCCCGCCAGCTCGACCTGAGCGTGCGCACCGTCGAAGCCCATCTGACCCATGTCTATAACAAGCTGGACGTCCACTCGCGGACGGAGGCGGCCCTGCTGGCGCAACGGAGAGGGTGGCTCAGCCAGGGTTCCGGCCGCTGAGAGCGGCCATTACAGCGGCAACGATACCACAAAGGTGGCTCCCTGGTCCTCGTCGCTTGTCATCCACATCTGACCACCATGCTCCTCGACGATACGCCGGGCGATGGACAGGCCCAGGCCGGCCCCCTCGCGCTTGCCATAGGTGAAGAACGGTTCAAAGATGCGTGCCCTTAGATCCTCGGGTACGCCGGGGCCGGTGTCCGAGAAGCGAAGCTCGACCTGGCCTTCGGTCAGGCAAGTGGTCACCGCAAAGGTGCCGCCCCGGGGCATGGCATCGCGGGCGTTGGCCGCAATGTTATAGATCACCTGGGCCATGTGATCGGCGTCCATGACCACCTCCCCCTCGTAGCCGCAGTCTCGCACGACCTCAATGCCCCGGTCGCTAAAGTCGACCTCCAGGACGGCTAATACCTCGTCCAGGAACTCGGCCATCGAGCAGGGAGCCCGGTTCAGGGGCAGATCTCCTCCACGTACATAGTCCAATATCTCCTGCGTGGTGTTCATCAAGCGACGAGCCAGGGAGATGACCGCCTGGCTCAGCCGCTGGCGGGTGTCAGGTGTGATCTCGGGGCGGGCCAGGAACTCGGCGGAGCGCAGGATGCCGCCCAGGGGACTTCGCAGGTCGTGGGCAACGCTGGTTGCCACACGACCTACAGCCGCCAGCCGCTCAGCGGTGAGGGCTTCCTGGCGCAGCTCGGCATTGGCGATTGCCGCACCTATCTGGTTTCCAATGGCATTCAGAAGCTTCAGGTCGTCCTCCTGGAAAAAGCCGGGTGGGCTGGCCACCAACCCCAGCGTGCCCACCACCCGGTCCTGGACGCAGAGGGGGACCTGGGCCAGGGAGCGATGCCCGACCTCCTTCAGCAGGGTGCGCACCTCGCGGCTGATGCGCGGGTCGATCCACATGTCCTCAGAAAGGGTTGGCTGTCCGGTGCGGGCTACCCAGCCGACAATCTCCTGTGAGAGAGGCAAGCTGGCAAAGGCTTGTATGTAGGCGCTAGACAGGCCGTGATGCGCAGCCAGTACGACATCATGGGTGTCGGGTCTGAGCAGGCGGATGCCGCCGCCGTGGGCATGGGTGACCTCGATCACCCGCTCCAGCGCATGTTGAAGCAGATCCTCCAGCTCAAGGGGGCGATTTACAGCTTCGGCGACGGCATAGAGGGCCGACAGTTCACGGTTGCGACGGCTTATCTCCTCGTAGAGGCGGGCGTTGCGGATGGCAATGGCAGCCTGGGCAGCCAGCGCCTCCAGCAGTTCGATATGCTGCTCGCCAAAGGCACCAGTCTCGTTGGCCACGAGCACCAGGATACCGATGAGCTCTGGGCCGATGAGCAGGGGAACACCGGCGTAGGCGTTGTAAGGCAATTCCCCTGACAAAAGGTGAGGCTGAATGTCGTGCCGGGCCGCCACATCAGGGACGAGGAGAGCCCTTTTGTGTTCCACCAACCAACCTGTATAGCCGTGTCCAGGTGGGTAGGTGGTGCCCAGGGGCCAGATGCGGCTCGGCTCGGCTTCTAGTGCCCGCAAGGTCAGAAGCTGGGTCTTTTCATCCCACAGACTGATCTCGGTCAGGGCACAAGGGATCAGCTCGGCAGCGGCGGCGGCGATGGCTTCGAGGGTGGCCTGCAGGTTCAGGCTGGCGCAGATGCGGCAGGCAAGCTCGTTGAGAACGGTCATTTCCTCAGCCTGGCGGCGCTCCTCGGCGTGCAAGCGAGCATTCTCCAGGGCGAGGGCTGCCTGGTTGGCCAGAATGCAAAGGAGTTCCTGGTCGGCTGGAGCAAAGGCGTCGAACTCGGAGCTTTCGGCGTTGAGGACCCCAAGCACGCGATCCTGTATCTGGATGGGAACGACAAGTTCAGAGATAGCGGGAAAGCCGGCGAACACATAGCGCGGGTCATCACGCACGTCGGGCACATAGATGGCCTGGCCGCTCCGGGCGGCTGCCACCGTGATCCCCTGTTCGCCATCCAGGGGCAACCGCGCTCCGACGGCATGCTGTATCTG
>JASFHU010000682.1:0-3514 GCA_050123055.1 Anaerolineae bacterium | reverse complement strand
CAACGCTGAACGCATCTTGCGCGCCGCCCGTGAAACGCTGCAAGTCTAGGTAGAGTCGTAATGGTTTTGCCGAAATGTCTTTGCGAGTTCATCGATGGTGTCTGCCGCCACTCAGGCTGGAGTGGCACCTGCACGTGTCCCGCCTCTGCTTGTGCTGGACCACAGTCCAGCACACCCGGTGACAATGCGTGGACTGTGGTCCACGCGGAGCCAGGGATGGCTCTCGCCGTGTCATTGGGAGGTTGGAGTGGCACCTGTACCTGTCCCGCCTCAGCTCGTGCGGGACCTCAGTCCCGCACACCCGGTGACGACGCGTGGACTGTGGTCCACGCGGAGCCAGGGATGGCTCTCGCCGTGTCATTGGGAGGCTGGAGTGGCACCTGCACCTGTCCCGCCTCAGCTCGTGCGGGACCACAGTCCCGCACACCCGGTGACAATGCGTGGACTGTGGTCCGCGCGGAGCCGGGGATAGATTGTTGAGCGCAAGTAGGGATTGCGCGGACACCGTTCAAGGTTACTTCGTCCAACTGCCTGGGAGGAGGGGACATGGCACGAGAATTCAGACTACCGGACCTGGGAGAGGGCGTCCACGAGGGCGAGATCCTCAGCGTCCTCGTCTCGGTGGGCGACCAGGTGCGCGAGGACCAGCCGATCCTGGAGGTCGAGACCGACAAGGCCGCGGTCGAGATCCCCTCACCCTTCGCCGGCATCGTGACCGCCGTCGCCGTACAAGAGGGAGACCTCGTCAGGGTGGGCGACCTGCTCATCGCCTTCGACGATGCCCTTGACGCCGGAGTGGAGGCGTCCTCCCGGCAAGATGCCCCTGTAGCGCTGGCAGAGGAGCCAGCGCCCGCGGCGGAAGAGCCTGGGCTGGCAGCGGAGGAGCCAGCGCCAGAGGAGCCAGCGCCGGTGACCCCGGGCCTGGATCGCCCCCCGGAACCGGTGTACCGCCAGGGACCCGTCGCGGCCGCGCCCTCGACCCGGCGCCTGGCCCGCGAACTGGGCGTCGACCTGCGCCAGGTGCCGGGCAGCGGTCCCGGCGGCCGCGTGACCGCGGGCGACGTCCACGCCTTTGCCGAGACCGGCCACGAGGAACCGGCAGAAGAGCCGCGCCCGGTCAAGCCGGCCCCGGCTGAAGAATGGCCGGCCGCTTCCGGGCTGCCCGAGTTGCCCGATTTCAGCCGCTGGGGAGAGGTGGAGCGGGTTCCGCTGCGCTCGGTGCGGCGCGCTACGGCCAGGCACATGGCCCTGGCCTGGGAGCAGATCCCCCACGTCAGCCACCAGGACGTGGCTGACATCACCAAGCTCGAGGCCTTGCGGCAGAAACAGAAAGACCGGATCGCCGCGCAGGGCGGGAGCCTGACCCTGACCGTTTTTGTCCTCAAAGCCGCCGTCGCCGCCCTCAAAGCCTATCCCCGCTTCAATGCCAGCCTCGACGTCGCCGCCCAGGAGATCATTCTCAAGAAACATTATCACATCGGCCTGGCCGTCGATACCGAGCGCGGCCTGCTGGTGCCCGTGCTCCACGACGTGGACCGCAAGAGCGTCGCCGAGCTGGCCATCGAACTGAGCGACCTGGTGGCCCGGACCCGGGCGGGAAAGGCCAGCCTGGAGGAATTGCAGGGTGGGACCTTCACCATCACCAATCCCGGCCCCCTCGGCGGGACCGGCTTTGCGGCCATCGTCAATTACCCCGAGGTGGCCATCCTGGGCATGGCCCGGGCGAGCTGGCAGCCGGTCGTCCGCGGCAAGGGCAAAAAGGCCGCCATCGTGCCCCGCTTTATCCTGCCCCTGGTACTCTCCTTCGACCATCGCGTGGTGGATGGCGCCGACGCGGCGCGGTTTGTGAACTTGATCGTCGAGCTGTTGCAGGACCCGGGCCGTTTGCTGATGGGCCTGTAGCTGATGGAGGCATCAGTTGAGAGTTGGACAATCCTCCCGCAGGCTCGGTGACGGAATCGAGCGGATTCTGGCGAGTTTATGGCCTCTAAGCTCCATTCTGAGCGAGGCGCAAGCCTGCGGGAGGATCGCATTGCCTGATGTTCGGTTGCATTCTCTATGAGAGGGGGAAGAGATGGTCGTAGGCGAAGCGACGATCGAAACAGAGGTGGCCGTCATTGGCGGCGGGCCGGGCGGGTATGCGGCTGCCTTCCGCGCCGCCGACCTTGGCCTGGAGGTGACCCTCATCGAGCTGGAGGAGCGGCTGGGTGGCGTCTGCCTCCTGCGGGGCTGCATTCCATCCAAGACCCTGCTCTATCTGTCCAACCTGATCTATGATGCTGGCCGCGCCGGCGACATGGGCGTGCGCTTTGGCCGGCCTGCCATCGACATCCAGGGGGTGCGTGAGTGGAAAGACCGGGTCATCGATCGCCTGACCACGGGCCTGCAGACCCTGAGCAGGAAGCGCGACATCCAACGCATCCAGGGTCGCGCCACCTTTGAATCTTCGAACCGGGTCCGCGTCACCGGCACAGAGACCACCCACGTCAAGTTCGGGCACGCCATCCTGGCCACCGGCTCGCACGCGATTCCCCTGCCGGGCATCGCGCCTTCCACCGGCTCCGTACCTCGGTTCGAGGCGGGGGGGCGGGTGATGAGCTCCACCGGCGCCCTGGAACTGGCCGACATCCCGGAAAGGCTGCTCGTCGTTGGGGCCGGCTACGTCGGCCTGGAGCTGGGCTCGGTCTATGCCACCCTGGGCAGCCGGGTCACCGCGGTCGAGCTGTCCGGCGAGCTGCTACCCGGCACCGATCGCGACCTCGTCCGCCCCCTGGAGCGACGCACCCGTGAGACCTTTGAGGCCGTTTACCTCAACACCAGGGTTGCCGCTTTGGCCGAGCGCCAGGACCATGTCCGTGTGACGCTGGAGGGCCAGGTCGAGGAGCCCGAGCAGACCTTCGACCGGGTGCTGGTCGCCATCGGGCGCAAGCCCAACTCGGCGGGCATCGGTCTGGAGCATACGGCCGTGGAGGTGGACGAGCGCGGCTTTGTGCAGGTGGACGATCAGCGGCGCACCGCCGACCGGCGCATCTTTGCTGTCGGCGACGTGGTGGGGGGCATGATGCTGGCCCACAAGGCCATGCACGAGGGCAAGGTGGCGGCCGAAGTGATCGCCGGAAGACCGGCCGCCTTTGACGTGCAGGCCATCCCGGCCGTGGTCTATACCGACCCCCAGATCGCCTGGGCTGGCCTGTTGGAGCACCAGGTCCCGGCCGATCGCGAGGCTGTGGTGGCTCGCTTCCCGTGGGCGGCGTCAGGCCGGGCCGTCAGCATGGGCGCGCCCGAGGGCCTGACCAAGA
The DNA here is from genome assembly GCA_050123055.1 of Anaerolineae bacterium. GTDB lineage: Bacteria > Chloroflexota > Anaerolineae > JAAYZQ01 > JAAYZQ01 > JASFHU01. Next base: position 215 of record JASFHU010000682.1, on the reverse strand, counting down.
TGGTCTTTGAGCCCAGGACGGAGCGCATCCTGGGCGTGGGTATCGTGGGCCGCGAGGCCGGCGAAATGATCGCCGAGGGCGTCTTGGCCATCGAGATGGGCGCCGTTGCCGAGGATCTGGCCCTGTCCATCCACGCCCACCCAACCCTGTCAGAGACAGAGGAAGAGGCCGCGGGCGCTTTCCTGGGTCACGCCACCCACGTCCTCCCCTCCAGC